>CAZDYX010000117.1:0-9283 GCA_964509775.1 uncultured Desulfobulbia bacterium
CGCCAGCAGCAGGACCCAGAACAGCGCGAACTCCGGCGCGATGCGCGCATCGAGCACCACCCCCGGCGTCGGCCACCAGGTGCTGAAGCTGAGCATCGCGTTCAGGAACAGCAGCGCGAGCGCGCCCGGCCAGGCGCGGCGGAGGGTTTCTGCGCTCATCGGCGGTTCATGGTCGCGATCGAGCGTGCGCGTACGGCAAGGTCCGCCTCCAGGTCGTTGTGGTTACTGGACATGACAGATTGGACTAGTCGGGCGGGAAAGGCAGGAATTACGCCGGCGCGCGCGCGGCCGGGAGTCGCGGACGCAGTCGCTGAATACTCCCGGCCAGCCGTCAGCGGCTTCGACCCGACGGCAGGGCTGGGGGCGCCCGTGGCAGGGCGATGGGTCGGGTCCGGGAAGGCTGTCGCAGGATTCATCGCAGATGGTCGTTGCCTGGCCGCTCTCGTTACCGTCAAAACTGTTGAACTTCGCCCCGAATTGACCCGTACTCTCACCCTGCAGTGACCCACGTTCGAGCGGCGAAACCTGCTGGTAACCAGGTCACTGTAACCGCTCAGTGCGGGTCAGTCGTTTCCGGAAAGGCGGCTCAATCCGGGGCGAAGCTCAACAGGCCAGTCCCATCCGGAGGCAAACGCGCGAACCACGGTTGCGCGGCACCGCGACTTGGCAAGAGGCCGGGAATGTCCGGAATGTTCGCGGAGGAAAGGCAGCCGACGGCGGTTACGCGGGTGTCGAAGCGGATGTCGCGCCGCAGGTCGAACTTGCGCGCCAGTATTGAAGACCGGCGCGGATTTCCGGCGGCCCGGGTAGCGGCTCCAGTACCAGGTGCCGCCCAGGTCGCCGCGCGCCTCGAGCACTTCGACCTTCAGCCCGAGCCGGTCGCGCAGGCACAGGAGCTGGTACGGCCCCGCGACGCCCGCGCCGACGACCAGGGCGTCGAAACGCATCAGCGCGAGGGAAGTACGGTGAGCTGCCTGCGCGGCAGCAACCTGCGGAAGCCGGCATCAAACGTGACCAGGTGCTCGCCCAGCCCGATCACGCTGGCGGCGAGCCAGGCGTCGGGCACGGCGTTGCCGGAAAGCCCCTTCTCCACGCCGGTCATGAGCTCCTCAAACCCTCAGCCATCCGCTGAGGGTTTTTAACGGTGGACTGCTGGCTATGGCCCGCATATCCACTCTGGCCCAATCAAATAAAGCTGGATCTATGGCAGAATATGCTAACGTAACTATTTGACAGATCTTTACAATTATTTATTACGACATAGATCCCTTTCTCAAAGTGTCGCGAACGAACTTGTTTGACTAAAAGGTCGTTTATTTTTTCAATCGTACCGGTTTTCTTTTAGCTGACCACAAGGAATAAAGGGCGGAGAAGTCAATTTCATGTCGGATATCGATACCCGGCTTAAAGGCTCTGCCGGTTCAACCACTCAGAACAGGGCGTAACTCCGCACCGTTCATCTTCACCTCTTCGCCCAAACACCTCCAGACTACCCACCTTGGCCGGTTATCAAAATAAACATTGACCAATTTCTAATAATTAATAAAATTTAATGTATATCAATTTAGTTTTTTGAGGTTAAACCATGTTCAATCGCGCCATCGAACAACTGCTCTCAGAAGGCCTTGACAAACCCGGGACTGTCCTGATTGTGTATGGCCCCCGGCAAGCGGGAAAAATCACTCTGGTGAAAAAGCTTCTGACAGGGTATCCGGATGCCGTTTCTTTTACCGGCGACGACCTCTATGCCCAGTCGCTCCTGTCCAGACACGAACTGGAGCATCTGAAACGGGTAGTAGGCACCGCCACGACCATCTTCATTGACGAAGCCCAGCGCATCGACAACATCGGCCTGACTCTTAAACTTCTGGTTGATCACCTGCCTGTAACTATCATTGCCTCGGGCTCGGCCTCGTTTGAACTGGCTGACCGGGTAAGTGAGCCATTGACCGGCCGGGCTCGAATCTTTCATCTCCATCCGCTGTCATGGCCGGAAGTGGCGGCCAAATACCGCATGACCGCGCCGGAAACCGCCCTGGAGGAAATGCTGCGCTACGGCATGTATCCCTGTGTTCATACCCTTACGAGCAACCAGGAAAAGGAAGAGTACCTCCATACTTATCTGAATCAGTACCTGTACCGTGACCTGCTGGAATTCGAGCAGGTGAAAAAGCCCAAAAAGGTGGTTGATCTTCTGGTGCTGCTTGCGCATCAGATCGGCAAGGAGGTGGCTGTATCCGAATTGGCGAGCAGTCTTGGGGTCAGTCAGAAAACAGTCGAAAACTATCTGGATATACTGGAAAAAATGTTTGTCCTGGTCAATATCCGAGGATTTTCCCGCAACCTGCGCAAGGAAGTTACCAAGACCTCCCGCTGGTATTTTGTCGATATTGGATTGCGTAACGCCCTTGTCCGCTCCTTTGTCCCTCTTTCCCTGCGAAGCGATGCCGGAGAATTGTTCGAGAACTGGTTTGTCATGGAACGGATCAAACGGGCCGCCAACCAACGCCGATTCACCGGTTTCTACTTCTGGCGCACTTATGATCAGCAGGAAATCGATCTGGTGGAGGATCTGGACGGCCAATTGACCGGATTTGAGTGCAAGTGGTCGGCCAGGGCCAGAGCTAAAGGCCCCAAGGGCTGGCGAGAGGGTTATCTGGATGCCGGTTTTGAGTTGGTGACCCGGGAAAACTGGCTGAGGTGGCTTGAGGAGTAACAAAAGATATTTTGAAAGATTACGCCAAGTTCCTTGGCGTCGGAACAATTTGTTAACGACCGAGAAGTACATCCACAATATCAACCGGGACCTACGCGGCACAATGAACTTGCTCGGAAACGCGAACGGAGAAAACGAAAAAAATCTACCCCGTGGAAACACAGAAACAAAGACTTGACACCTTAACATGTCTGGGGTTAGGACATAAAAGTTGGGGATATTCTGGGCGGTAATGGCCACATATGCTATCTGTCTCGGCCACACGCCTACAAGCGAACAAAAAACTTCTTCAACGACAGGCAAGGACACCATGGCTACACTCACCATTCACAATATCAATCCAGATATCAAGGCGGCGGCTCTCAAAATTCTCAAAGGACATGGCCTGACAGCAAACGCCGCTTTGTCGGCCTTTCTGTCAAAAATCGTGAACGATCACGAGTCTAAGGAGCACTGTTTCTGCTGCGACTTGGATCTAAACGAAGAAACGCGCAGGGATCTGGCCGAAGCCAGGGCAGGGAGTGTGCAGTATGTTGAATGTAAAGACACAGGCGACCTTTTCAACAAGCTTGGCATCTGATGCTTTCGATCCGTTACAGCAACAAATTCAAGAAGAACCTCGAACTGATGATCCGACGTGGCAATGATCCGGAGAAGATCAGGGCGGTTATCGTCGCCATCACCAATGGACAAATTCTTGAGCCTCTTGCAAAACTAACCCACGGATACCACCTGGTGGATAATTTTGGTGTCATGGCCACAGCATATTGTATGTCCTTCGTAGTTTTGCAAGAGGCTCTTTTGATAAACATTTAAAATTGGAAAACTTCCTTTGGTTCGTCATTCCAGCATGCTTTTAGCTGGAATCCAGTGTAGTTCTGGATTCCGGGTCTTCGGCAAAAAGCGCCTCGCCCGGAATGACGGCTGTGGAGATTTCGGCTCAAAGCACGTGATCAACTTTACTCACTAAAATGTTAGGAAATTTGTGCTTGGGTACTTAATAAAGGCAAGGGGCGGGTCGAGACCCAGCGTGAGCAGGTGGGCGGCAAGGGTTACGCCAGCGGGTTTGAAGGGCTGATCAGCTTAATCATGGCGATGGTGCCCAGCAACGAGATCATCGGCCAGGCGTTGCGCAAGACGGTGCCCATGTACCCGGAACTGGCTGTCCGCGAGCTGGTGGCCAATGCGCTCATTCACCAGGATTTTCTTGTCACCGGCGCGGGGCCAATGGTGGAAATTTTCGATGACCGGATGGAAATTACCAACCCCGGCCCACCGCTGGTTTCCACGGATCGATTCCTGGACACGCCGCCGAAATCCCGCAACGAAGCCGTTGCTTCTTTGATGCGCCGTTTTCGGATTTGCGAGGAGCGGGGCAGCGGCATTGACAAGGTGGTGACGCAGACGGAGTTGTTTCAGCTTCCAGCTCCGCTGTTCGAGGCGTCGGAAGGTTTTACGCGCATAGTACTGTTTGCCCATCAGCCCCTGGAAGAAATGAGCAAAGCGGATCGGGTGCGGGCGTGTTACCTACATGCCTGTCTTCAGTATGTGCAGAGAAAAAGCATGTCGAACAAGACGTTGCGGAAACGATTTGGTATCGATGATTCCAAAGGCGCGCAAGTCACCCGTATCATAAACGCCACGATGGAAGCCGGGCTCATTCGGAAAGTCAGCTTGTCTGAGTCTCGAAGAGATTCCGCATATATCCCCTTCTGGAGCGTTAGCGAGGATTCCAGATGAACGATGGCAAATCCTTCTTCGTGTTTTCGCCCATTTTCGATGGGGATGCCAAATCCGGCTACCTTGGGGCAGGACCCACAATATATGGTAGTTCCGGCAATTATTACTGCAACACAGCGCGGCTAGCCGCAACCAAAACTACCCGGAATCCTTACTGTATCAAGGTGTTCCGGAAAAATTTGCGCGAGCCGCGAAGATTTTCGGGGTTAGTAGTATATAGGGATAGGTCTTGTTCTCTCTGTTTTTGTTCATTTTCGCCAACCATGCGATTGCCACACATGAAACAACCAACCGACACCCGCGAAAAGGCCCAAGGCCTTCGTGCGGACCTATTGTTTTCTTACGGCTGGTGTCAAGGAATTTGTCTTCCATGCTTTAAGAAGGTATGTGGCATCTGTGCTGGCAGATACCCACAAGGTGAGTGCCAAGACCATCCAGGTGATCTTGAGGCATAAATCAGTGACAACAACAGAAAAATACATCCACAATATCGATCGGGATCTGCGAGGGTCTATGAATCTACCAGGAGATGTAGAAGGTTACACCAAGAATATATATTGGAACGTAAAAAGGAGTTAGCCCATGTGAGTTAACTCCTTGATATTGTTTGGCGTCCCCAACCGGATTTGAACCGGTGTCGCCGGCGTGAAAGGCCGGTGTCCTGGACCTGGCTAGACGATGGGGACTTAAATGGTGGGCCGTGTTGGACTCGAACCAACGACTCTCTGCTTAAAAGGCAGATACTCTACCGTCTGAGTTAACGGCCCAAGCAGCAGGCAGCGCCATTTTTACTCAAGCCTCGTTACAATGTCAAGCTCTCTTATCATGAACTGTGTTTTTCTCCCATGTCTTCTTGGTAAGGTAGAAGCCGAGATCAAACCCAGTCCGTCGATAAACTTTTTCAAAGATTGTATCCTAAGGTAGTTAGTCCTGCCAATCGATTTTTACACACATTTTTACACATTTTTTAAGGAAATGGACCCTATGGACGAAAATGGTTGCCGGTCGGAGAAGGGCATTTTCTGCTTGATGATCGATCGTTTATCGGTTGCTGGGGAGGGCAACGGTTACCTTCAGTCCATTCCGTAGGTGCATTCGGGCTAAACAGCATTCTTTCGTATTCCCGCAGTCGCAGGATGGTTCGGTGCCCTTGAGCCAGCCGTTGATAATGGCGCTCGCGCATCCTACGCCGGCATGTACGCTGATCGCCTCGGTCGGACAGTTAGTGGCACAGGCCCCGCATTCCATACAATGATCACGGTCCTCGATATGGGCCTTCTTGTTCCTGACGAAAAATACCCGCTGAGGGCAGACAATCTCGCAGAGCCCGCAGCCAATACAGCGGACCGTATCGAGTTTCAATGTCGCCACGTCCTTGAGATAGCGCAGATTGTTCATTATTAGTGACTTACAGTTTATCTTGTTCGAAAAAAAGAAGAAGTTTTTAAGATACCTTCATAAAAGCACGATAGATTTAGAAGTTATGCGGTATGAAAACAGAGCTTATTTTCGCAATCTTGGGTTGCGGGCAGAGCCCGCGTTAGTAACTACTCAGGTTGTTTAGACTGTAGTCTGTTAGGTCTGTGCAAAGAACGAATCAAGGATACCAATACCTTTTCGGTCTCTAAAAGTTACGGCCAGTTCAAATGCTCTGAGCTTTGTGTGATCTCGCATGGTTATTCCCCCCCTATCCACCTAAATACCTACAGACTATCCACCTGAGTAGTTACCATTATTATTCCTTTCATTTTCCGATAAAGGCAAGCCCTACCCACATGATCCCGGCGCCGAGAAGGGCGATGCCCTGCAAGGGAATCGCCCTGCGCATCTCCTTTTCCACCCCGGAGGGTGAGGTATAGGTGGAGGCGCCGGTGAAGTTCATGGCACAGACCGAGGATACGCCGGAAATGGCAAGCAGAAAGACAGGAAGGTCGAGTTTTCCCGGCCCCACAAGAAAAAACGCGGCCATCGTCATCAAAATCCCGGTAACCGCCCCTTTGACGGCAAAGGCGGCACCCGGAAGCCAGGGCAAGAGAAGCGGGGTCAAGACCGCACCGGAAAAAAGCCCGCAAAGATACATCATTGTGGCAATCGTACCCCGCTGCCAGGCAGCAGTCAGGGAAAACAACCCCGGACCGATGCCGCTCAAGAAAAAAAGAGCCGGTATTACCCATAGCGATGGTTTGAGCATTCCGGTCACCTCCATTGGCACCAGGGCCAGACGGTCCCGGATCGGGAAGAAGACCTGTCTCATTGAAGAAGTGGCCTTAAGGGCCTGTTTAATAAACTCCTTGATATCCCGGGCCCGTACCGGACCATATACAACGGAAAAGCCGCATACCTGCTTCACCAAGGCCGCACAAACCCCCGGGGCCGAAAGCTGGGGCAGGATAATTTGGCGATGGGAGACAATCCGGGCCAGTCCGGACTCCTGCACCCGCCCAATGACCTCGCTCGCGGAAAAGGTCTTTTTCCCTGCCGCACACCAGACATTGATACCTCTGGTGTTGAGGACGAGGATCCAGGCATCGAGGCCGGTGAGTTCCCTTCGTACGGCATCAAGGGTCAGTTTATAATTGGCGGTAACCAAGACCGGGGATTTCTCATCGGGCTGGCCTATTGCATAAAGACCGGGCCGTACTCGGTAGTGATACCTCCCCCATCCCCATCTCACCCGCCAGCGGCCGAGAATGTCAGACCTGGTCAGGGTGGTGGAGATACGGGGTATCTTTCGGGCGGTAAGAGGATGATCGAGCCCGCCAGTAATGAATGGCCAGTCAAGATAAGGATAATTGTCCGGCCGGTTTTCCGGCCCGCAGCATGAGGGAGGGGTTGGAAGGCTGCAGGATGGGTCCTTTGTGCCGCCAGGCAGGGAGGGCCCAGAAAAAAGAGGCAGATCGAGGGGCGTTAGATTCTTTTTTTCTGACATGGAGTATTGTTCTATGAAGATGTAAAAAAACAGGACGTAATTATAAAATTGTTGGTTTGGCCGGATAATATATTATCATAAGGCATTCATTATGTCATATACTTCCACCCACAGCACACAAAATCAGGGAACGCGTTATGAAAGTCATTTTTTTGGGAACAGGAGAGGCCTGCGACGAACATTGCCCCAACACCTCCATATTGATAAAAACCAAGGCCAAGGAAAGGGACAGTTCGATATTGCTCGACTGCGGATTTACTACCCCGCACCTTTTTTTCCGCTACGTCGCCGACGCCAATGAACTGGATATCTTATGGATCTCCCATTTCCACGGCGATCACTTCTTCGGGGTCCCATTGCTCCTCTTGCGATTCTGGGAGATGGGGAGGGAAAGGCCGTTAACCATTGCGGGACCGGCACCTGTCCAGCAGATGGTCTTTCAGGTCATGGAACTCGCCTATCCCGGTTTTTTCCCCAGGTTACACTATCCGGTTCTATTTGTTGAGATCGAGCCCGAAAACCACGCAGATATCCACGGCCTTTGTCTGCGCACCGCCCTAAACGAACACTCGGTGCGATCCCTTGCCGTTCGCATCGACGACAACGGAAGGTCCATCTATTATAGCGGCGATGGACGTCCCACAGCCAAGGCCCTGGAACTGGCCCAGGGGTGTGACCTGGTCATCCACGAGGCCTTTGTAATGGATGATCCTCCTGCCGGCCATGGGAGTGTACAGGGATGCATTGATTTTGCCAAAGAGGCCCGCGCCTCCAGGCTTGCCCTGGTCCACATCCAGCGCGAGAAGAGACCGATGCTTCATCAAAAGATAGTCCAACTTTGCGAAAGGAATCCGGGACTAGAAATTATCCTACCGGCTCCTGGTGATGTTCTGGATCTTTGATGCAGCAAACGCGTCTTTTTCTCTTTGCACTCCAAACAGGAATCTTATATGATTCGTCGGAGCTAACAGGTAATCGCTTCATTTAGATAAAAATGATCAAGGTAAATGAACGGGTACTTCCCTTTCCTGCTGGAACCCGGTTGGCAGATATATCCGCCCAGGTCAAGCCCGAGGCGGATATATTTATTATTAACGGTCACCCGGCTGGCCCTGATACTCGGGTCCGGGAGGGTGACGAATGTATCCTGATCAAACGGGGGGAGACTCCTTCCCGGGATGAGCTTTCCTATCTTCTCCATGCGCGGCATACGCCGGGAGTCCATGCACGGATCGAGAAGGCCGCGGTGGGCATCATGGGGCTTGGCGGACTGGGATCGACGGTCGCGGTGGCCCTGGCCCGGCTGGGTGTGGGCGGGATGATTTTGGCCGACTATGATGTGGTCGAACCGAGCAATCTTAACCGGCAACAGTATTTTATTGACCAGATCGGCCGGAAGAAGACGCAGGCCCTTAAGGAAAACCTGTCACGGATCAATCCCTACGTCGCGATAGAGGTCATAGACACAATGCTTACCGAGGATTTAATCCCACTCCTTTTTAAGGATGTGGATGTCCTGGCCGAGTGTTTTGACCAGGCCAAGATGAAGGCCGCGGCCTTGCGTGCGGTGCTAAGAAATATGAAGGGGATCGGCTATGTGGCGAGTTCCGGGGTGGCTGGTTATGCCGACAACAACAGCATCAAAACAAGGAGGCTTTTCCCCCGGATCTACCTGGTCGGCGATGAAGAGACCGCAGCCCAACCCGGACGCGGCCTCATGGCCCCCCGGGTGGGTATTGCCGCCCACCACCAGGCCAACCAGATCCTCCGGCTGCTCCTGGATATTGAGTAACCCCTTTGAGCCTCTTGCAAAAGTCGTCACCCCGGTGAAAACCGGGGTCCAGAGGTTTTTGTAACTTGTTGAAATTACTGGATACCGGCTTTCGCCGGTATGACGA
>CAZDYX010000118.1:0-9188 GCA_964509775.1 uncultured Desulfobulbia bacterium
TTCGCGATACAGCTCGGTTTCAAGCGTCTTCTCCCCAAAATCCGTTACAATGAGATTTATTGCCATGGATAAGATTACAACTTTTGATGCACATCCTCATGCAGACGCAGAGTATGAGGCAGCTTTTGATAAATTCCTGGCTGAGATGAAGCACATGGCAGAACAGATGGCAGATAAACAGTGCACTATTGATAGACTTCAGACAGAAACACAGGTCTTTCTTCATGCTGTATTGGTAGAACTGAAACTGGCTTGAGTTATGTGGAAGAAGCTTTACGATTTTGCTTGGGCTCGTCCAGAAATAAACTGTAGCAAGATTGCGCTCAGATTTGGGCCAGATTTGGTTGCGACGATTGAGCAAAACCGCAGGCATAGCAGCGCTACGTCGAGGATTTTGCGATTGAGCCGCAGCCAAAGATGACCCGAAGATGAGATGCAAGATGCTACAGGTTATTTTTGGACGAGCCCTAAGTTGGTAGTTACCTTCGGGCGGCAATCACAAAAGAATCAAGACAACATTGAGGTGCTTCAGCAAGAAGTCAGACAGTTAACCATTGCTCTGCAACGGGTGGTGTTTGAACTGCAACGCGTGAGAGATGAGCTTCAACATCTCAGGGAAAATGAAAGACACGAACGTAATAAACTGCTGTTGCGTTGGGAGAATGAGTTGTTGCGGTTTGAGAGGCAAAAGACATCTGTAGATGATTGACCACAACAGTTGGTCCAATTGGATTCCTTAAATACAACTTCAAGCCATCGTCTTCCTCATTTGAATATTATTGACAAGATCGACCATTTGAAGCCTTCATCACCACCGCTGCCGGCCCTAACCACAGGATTGTTGAGGGTGTCGGAAATGCCCCACCAGTCATAGTAATTGCCATCCTTGTTGAGATCCCCTTCGGCCCTGGCCCCGAAGGTAGTGGGCGTGGCGGATAATATTCTGAAGCGGTAGTAACCGGAGGTGCCGGGTGTGGCGGAGGGATTGCTGGAGGGATAGTAAATAGAACCGGCACTGCCGAAGCCGTCAAGGTTTTTGATCGACGAGGAATATCTTCCGGTATCGGCCCGGAAGGTTTCCTCGGCGGTCTTGATGGCCATGAGAACCTGCGCGGCGTCCATCTGTCGCGTTCGATAGACATGGTTCATGTATGCCGGTACCGCCACCATGGTTAGGATGCCGGCAATGGCAACCACCACCATAAGTTCTACCAAAGAGTAACCCGCTTGCCTGATTCTGTCCGTCTCAATCATCATGCCTCTCCAAATTCTGAGTAGTAATCATAGATCGGGTTAGGCCGTTTTTGGGCGTAACCCGACCCGTCTTAATTATCCGTACCGATTTCCCGCCAGGACGTCGGGCCGCTTTTGATAACCCCGGGATTTGTTTCCTGCTGGCCGACAATGGCCCCGGTACTGGTCTGGATAAAGCTCTTGGTGGTGTCATTGGCTCCGGTATGGATGTTGGGTGAGAGGGTGAGGCCCCGGCCAAGGGACTTTTTGTTTAAGACAAAATCATTGCTGTCCAGCCCGAAGATGGATTGGTAGTAGCTGGTGCCGGTTCGGTAGTAGAGGGCATAGAGAAAGCTGTCACCCTCGGGAGTGCAAGGGTCGGTTGAGGGTACATAGGTGGTAAAGCCCAGGACTTCGCCTAATACGGTCGCCTGCCCCAGATTACGCTCGCCGGGGATGGAGAAATCCAGGCGCCAGCCAGGCTTGCCTTCAATCTTTGAGATCAAAGTCGGGAAGGTTGTGGCGTCGGCGGCCACCCCGGAAACATCGTTCTTATTTTTTACCGCGGCATTGCTCACGTTGAGTAGGTCGCTTTCATTGTTGTAGGTCCCAAAGGTCAGTTCGTGGTTGGAGTCCCTGGGCTCCTTTATGCCATAAAAACTCTGTTGGGTGAGATCGGTCTTGTCGTCGTTGTCAGTTTCGTCAATGGTAAAGAAAAAGAAGCGTCCCGTGCCGAAGTATACCCAGTAATCCTGGCCGTCACTCGCTACTGCAGGTTGGCTAACCACCGGTTTATTCACATCGAGCAGGGTCGCTATACCCCAGTTGTTGGGATCCAAATAATCATTATCGACCTTGATCCGGTTGATGGCCCCGGATTGACCGGTGGCTCCGTCCACCGAACCGAAATAGACCGCATCGGCCTGAAAGGAGAGGTCGAAATCCACCGTGGAAATATCGGAGATAAAGGAGTTGCCCTGCGCCAGGATCATCGGGTTGGTTGTGAGCGTTGCCAGCACCGGCCGGTTATAACTGGTAACCGCCGGGCAACTTCCGGAGTTGCCCATGGTATATACCGGGCTTGCCGTCTCCCCAAGTTTTAGGAGATACAAATTGGCATTTTGACTGCTCGTAGCGTTCAATGCCGTAGACTGGGCCGGATAGGGGCCCGAGCCCAGGGCGAGGTACCAATCCATGGGCCAGGAGGAACCGCAGCAATCAGTGGTGCACGAATCCTTACGGTCGCATTTAAGCATGGGGATGGCGGCGGGGTATGAGGTGGTGAAACCAAGCCCGGGAAAGGTGTATTCGCCGAGAATGACGGGCGGACACTCGGGGTTGGTGATATCCAGGATAAAATAGGCGGATTGCAGGGTGGTATCGTCGGTGCCGTCCAGGTCCGTGTCAATGCCGATCTGCCCGCCGCCGAAGCCCATCCCTCCCACCAACACGGTCCCCCAGCCGCCGATGTGGACCCCGTCGTTCGGATCGAATATCTTGGCATCAAAGATCTTCGGCTTGAGATCCACATAATAGACATGGTTGTTGATATTGTCGAAATACTCAGGGTCTGTAAGCCACTTGAGATGGGGCAAAAGGTTATAGGGGATAAAGGCCCACATCTCCGCCCCCAGCTCATAGTTGGTTTGATGCAGCGGATCCGGCGCCGTGAGAAACTGGGTGTGTGCCCGGTCATAATAGCCGCCGTTAAAGGCGTGCAGCATGCCGTCATTGCCGCCGGCATAGACCATGGACCGGCGGTTGATATATTTCTTGCGAAAGGCCTGGTAGGAAGGGTCGTTGTAAATCACGTCATAGTCTTCGGCCGGGCTTGAGACCACCGTGGGGGTGGAATGGATTATGTCGCCGAGCCTGTAGGTTTCTACCACGCTGTCGTTATTCCAGTCAATCTGCCGGGGTCGGTATCCCATCTGATCCTGGCCCCGGATGTAGTTGATGATGGTGTTTGCCTCGGTGGTATTGGCCGCCTTTAAATAGGCGTGATAGTTCGTCGGTTTTGCCGTCTGCAGGTCGGCTGGGGTAAAGGTTACCGGGCCGCCGTTGGTATTGTCGCCAAACCAGGTGAAGATGTAGCGGTTGTTGTAGTTGGTGTCGTAGACCCGCTGCGAGATGGCCTCCGGACCGGTGAGTCCGGCAAGCCAAGTACCGGCGCTCCAGATAAACCGCACGTCCCTGAGGCTGACCTCGTCCCCCACGAGATCGGCGGCAACGACCTTGCCGTCCCCGTCCCCATCATGATACCTTTTGGCCCTGGCCACGCCTGAGGTGTCGGTGTAGAATTCGACGATATTATCCGCGGTCATGTTGAGCACATGATCCGGGGAACAGCTTGCGGCGCAGGGGTCGCCGCAGGTTGCGGGGCCGCAATCCTCCCGCATATTGCCGTATTTATCGACCCAGAGGGACTGGACATCGCCGCCCCACTTGATCTGCCGTTTCTCGCCGTCGATCTCGCTCGGAAAGAAGGCGGCCTGGTAGATGGCGCCATCGCCGCTGCGGGAGCTCGAAATCACCGAGGCGGCAGTGGAGGATGACATCCTTTCTAAGATTTTCTTAAAGATCTTCTCCAAGGTCTCGGCGAGCTCCGTGGCATTGTTCGCGAGATAGGGTTTTCCGAATTTGTCGGGGTTGTCGGGGTCGTCGGGGTCGCTGGAGCCCTTCGCGGCGATGTTGTCGAGTTTTGAGCCCAGACCAGAGGGAATGGCGAAACCGATGACAAAGGTCTGGATGTCAAAGGGGTCGGCAAAGCCGGGAACCGCGGTTGAACGTAGGAGTTCCACCTGTGCCTCTACGTCGGGCAGCAGGGAATCGGCGTCGCCGGCGACGCCGCTTTGGCTCACGCTGGGCAGGCCGTCGGTCACGAGCACGATGAAATTCTTCTGACAATAATCATCGGGCGGATGAAGCGGACTGGCCTGCGGGCCGCCCTGGGCGGCTGCCAGGGTGCCTTGGAAATACAGGCGGGCCGAGGCCAGGGTTCCGGCCAAGGGGGTGAGGCCGGCATTGCGCAGGGGGGTATCAAGGTTGGAATTGGGGTGATCCGCGGCAGTGGTCGAAAAGTTGGAGGTGCCCAGTTTGTTGGTTAACGCGGTATCGTGGGCATTGATAGTGGTAGTGGAGGAATCGGCGCAGGGCACGTGGAGATAGCCTTTTCCCGGACTGCTGTTCGAAAACCAGGTCGGGCTCACGTACACCCAGGACAATTGGCGACCGAAATGGGTGAAGCCGGCGGCATAGTCCTCATCGGTGGGACCAAAGGTGGCGCCGAATTTATATGAGGCATATCCATAGGTGCTTCGCAGGGTAGGTTCGCTGACACCTGGGGGCGGCGAGTCCACGGTGGGCGGCGGGTCCAGATCGCCGGTTTTCTGACTGTAACACCAGTAAGAATTGTTGCCGCCGGTGTCATGATAATTCTGGGAGTAACAATACCCGTTTCCCTGGTTTGAGGTATCGTAGAAGGGCAGGGCCTGGTCGTAATAGATGTAATGACCGGCATTCACCGGATTGGGAAAACGCAGGGTGTTCGTGGCCGGATCCTTGGGGGTGGAAGGAGGAAAGGGGTAGGTGGCCGGGTTGTAAGAACAATAGTAAAAGGAATCATGGACATAGTAGCGCGAGACCCCGGATTGCTGATAGGCCATGAGGCCCAGGCGCATTCGGCCGGCATTGGCGTTGACCAAGGCCTGCATGACCGCCTGGCGGGCGATCTCCGACCGGCTGTTGGCGGCGGCGCTGCCCACCGCGCTCCCATCGACATCCTCATCCATGCTGTTCGAGTTGTCCACGATCACCAGGACATTGGGCGGCACGCCCTGGGAGAGGAAGGGAGGCACCGCCTTATAGTCGGCACTGGTGAAACCGGAGATAGATCCGGGAGAAATCAAGACAATGGCGATTGCCAGGGCCAGCAAACTCGAAACAAGTCTATACTTAAACCACATGGGAAGACCTCCGTTGATACCGGGAAATAATTATCTTGTTATTCGATGACGACCTTGACTAGTTTCTTGTCTTTATAAATGAGCTGGACCGCGGGCAGCCGACCGCGAAATTCGGGGCCGAGATGTCGCGAGCCCGCAATATCGACCACCTCCACCGAGTCGTCGAGAACAAAGGCCCCGGCCGTTGTCTTGAGCTTCTTCCCCTCCCAGCCGAGAAAACGGAGGGGCTGTTTTTCCTGAGGCGCGTTTTGAAGGGCCCGTTCCCGTTCCGGCGGCTGTTGGACCCGGTGAGATTCCCTGTCCTGGGGTGAGGTCTCATCGCGGCCTATGGACATGGCCTGGGCCATGTCCGGTGATTGCAGCAGGGAAAGAAAGGCCACCAGCAGGCACAAGGGAAGAAATGGTGATTTGACGCTTGTTTTCATGGCAAGAACCTCCGTTAATATCTGAAATCTCAATTTGGGCTTGATCGCTCGATGCAATAACCGGACAACCCCGATTACGAATTACGAATTTTTCGACTTGTGACGTAATCGTTCAGACCCCTCACCCCGACCCTCTCCCAAAGGGCGAGGGAGAAAACAATTCCAAGCAAGTCGAACCTGGGGTAGAAAGACTCATGTTTAAATCGACATGGCCCGTCAAAGGTAGTGTTTTCCCCCTCGCCCCTCCGGGGAGAGGGTCGGGGTGAGGGGTCTGAATAGTTACCTTGTGACGAGGAGATCCTATTTGGTGAGGTGGCGGTAATCAATGCCCAGGGTTGCCTTGGTGTCGGTCGAACCCTTGCCCTCCCCGGTCATCCCGTAGATGATGTGGACCCCGGCTCCACCGGCTGACTTGCCGATCCCCTCATACCCGGCCGCCATCTGGATGGCCGAGCCGTCGCTCAGGATTGAACCCTGATTATTAACGGCTACCGTGCTGTTGATAACCCCGGTGTAGACTACATCGCCGGCAGACATATAAAAATCGCCCTCGGAAATATCGATGGAGTTCCCGCTCCCGATGGCACTGAAGAAGCTGACATAGGGATATACAATGTTATCGTTTTGCCAGCCGGCGTCCATGATGTTGTCCTCCAGCACATCGGTCGTTGCATAGAGCGAGGACTCGGAATAACCGAAGGAAATCAACTTGTATTTCTCATACCCGGCGATCCGGATGTTCATTGAGGTGTCCGAGCTGAGTCCTATGCCCATTAGGGCGACGGCCATCAGGATCACCAGAACCGCGATCAGGGCCATCCCGTTTTCATCGTTTCCAATCCGTGTAATGTCGGTCTTTACCATTGGCCCCTCACCTGCGTGAGATTAAATGTCTTGTTCACGTCGTTTTCCGTCCATGTGGCAGTGATCTGCACCAGTTGGGTGAATTCGGTGGGACAGGCGTTTGTGACCGTCCAGTCTATTTTAACGACATAATTTCCCACGGTCTTGGTGGTGGTATGCGAACCCGACTGGAGATCACCGGTGTTGTATCCCGACAACAGTATCTCATCCATGAAGCTTGCGCCGGCCAAGGTGCCCCGGTTCATCCCCGTTACATAGGAACGTCCGCCGATGCTCGAGGTCAGCAAGACCATAAACCCCACCACCCCGATGGCGAGGATGGTTACCGCGATCAGCATCTCGAGAAGGGAAAATCCGTGTTGATCCCTTATTTTTTCTTTATCCATCATCGGCCCTGCTTCACATTGCCTTGTTGCGCAAGGTCACCATCGTGGCGACCAAATAACGGCGATATCTGTCCCCTGGGTGGACGCCTGGTCCGTTTGTGCTGCCGTAGGTGTTGTTGGACGGGTCAAAGTACGGACTGTTCGGATAGTTATAGTAGTTATTGTCTGAATAGCCGTCCACCGGCCATGTTGTCCGGCCCAGAATGAATATCCTTACCACCTGGATATCGTTGACGTTCGTCGCGGCCGGATTGTCGGCATATTCCGCGTTGGCGATGGTCCCGTCCTGGTTTTGATCCCAGCCGTATTGAAACTGCAGATCCTCGATATGGTCGGCGATGGGATTGTCTTGGGCGCTGTCCGGCGACCTCATCATAAGGAGCATATCGGTGTTTCCCGTGTTAAAGTCAAGGTAGTAGGTGTGTTTTGTCATTTTATAAGCCGTGGCGTTCAGGTTATAAGTAAATCCGATATTCGTGGTGGAGTTGCCCGGGACTGTAGCCCCGCCAGCGTTGTGCTCGAGTGTTATTCCCGCGGCATTTGTTTTTTGCAGGATGGAATAACGGGTACAGTCGGAGATGACGATGAAATCATATTGGATAAAGCCAATAGCGTTAAGGGTGATGGCAGCGGTGTTGCCGCTCATCGGGGTGATGCCGATACTGGCCGTATCCGGATCGGAAAACCCCAGGGAAACGACGTCGGTATTGGCCTTGTATGCGTTTGCAATATCATTGTAATCGTTTAGCCAGGAGACCGGATTGCTTGAAAAAGCGATGTTGGTATTGGAGTTGTTCAGGGTGTTGGCCGCGAGCTGGGCCGCCCCCCCGGCACAACCCCAATAGCCGGCGTTCCGGATGTCGCGGGATATCATAAACGAGGCGTTGCGGACATTCATCTGCATATCGAGGACCAGTTGTTCGGTGTTCGTCGAGGAGGTGATGCGGGAAAGGGAACGATAGGCCCCGGAGATGACGATCCCGGCGATGGCCAGGGCCACGAGGATCTCGACCAGGGTATATCCCTGTTCGCGGGATCGGCTAAGAACTGTTTCGTCTCTCATCTCAGTCCGCTTTCGGGGTGTCATCGCAGGTACCAGATGTCTCTGTGTATTGCCACCTGGGTCTTTCCGGTGGTGTTCAGATCGAGGGCGTAAGGCCCGGCCTCGATGGTCGGTGGGTTGCCTTTTCCAGGGACATAGAGATAAACGGTCCCATTGGTGCTGGCGCCGTTCGGTCGCAGGATAAATGTGTTCCCATTGGGATTTTCGACCCCGTCAACCAATCCCAAGGCCCCGCCCGAGGGAGTGGTGGTCGGCCCGCCTGCGGCATTCTGATCGTAAAACTGAATCCGGTCGGAAATGGCGACGGTTTTAAGTACGGTGTCCGTGCCGGCCTCATACGTCCCGTTGCCGTTTCCGTCCACCCACAGGAAATACCCGTCCTCGGGGACACCGTCGCCGTCGATATCGGTGTTGAAGAGAAAGGAGATATAGACATTCCTCGACCTGGAAACCGCCTCATAGCGGGCGACCTGGAAATCGGATCTCAGGTTGAAAACGGTTTTTTTGAGATCATAGGCAAATGAGGTCATCTCCATCGTCACCTTGGACGCCAATATGCCGAGGATGACGATCACCACCAGCAGCTCCACCAGGGTGAAGCCTCCTGCGGCAGACCTAAGGAACAGGGTTGATTTCTTCATCTTTTTATGATTCGGAAAAACTTAGTTGGTGGTGACGGCGACACCGACACCCATAACGGCAATAACCGATTATTGGTTCCTTCAAGGAAAAATCGGTGTCGTTCTGCCAGGTTCATAGTGACAATATCATTCCTTAATCAGAGAAATTTTGTTTCCATATTATTATGATAGCAAAATTTATGCCCCAAATACAAAATATAATAGTCAGAATCAGCGTTGATGCATGAGTTTCCACGTATCCAGTTGAAAAATCGTGACTCGCATGGCGAATTTGCGCGACGAATTCTTTTCGGGGTGCCGCCGATGCCTTGCTACACGGGGTATTCCTAATTCATGCGTCAGCGCTGAGTCAGAATAATAACGGGCGAGTAATTTGGTAAGATCGATCCTCCTGGCCGGTCTGGAACGTTATCCGGTTTTCAGGGGCGAGTGGGAGGGGCGGGGTTAAAATATTTCGACCTGTGCGGATAGCCTAAAGGTTCGACATTCAAACCTGCCCTGAAAGGGCAAAACATACCAGCCCAGGGCCGCGCCCTGGGAATGCGGAAGAAAAAAGGTATTAAGCCCTGTAAGGGCGAGACATAAGAAAGGGACGACAACAATATATGTCA
>CAZDYX010000119.1:0-9174 GCA_964509775.1 uncultured Desulfobulbia bacterium
TTTCTTTTTTACCTATTCACCTTAACACCTACAGACTATCAACCTGAGTAGTTACAGGCCTTCAAGGATTTTCCTGACCATATTACCATCCACACTCCCGCCAAAATGGGCCATAATCGGTTTCATTGCCTGCATCTTGTTTTTGAATCGGCCAAAATCGATGTTGCTGCGGATCCATTCCCGGATCTCATCCTCGCCGGCCTCCTTGGGCAGGTAGCCCTTCAGGATGCGCAGATAGTCGGATTCCGTCAACCGGGCCATGGCGATGGTCTCCGTCTCAGACTTGATCAGCTTCTTGATAATGGCCAACACCTCGGTATCACTAAGTTCCTTCTTTGCCTGTCGCTGAAATTCTCCGACAAGGACCCGCAGGGCCGAGGTCTTCGCGTCGTTCTTTTCCTTCATCGATTGCCGGAGGTCATCATGGATACTTTTCTGTAGGGTCATGTTCGGGTCCTTTCTCTTTCGCTGATATTCAGGTCTTCCCATGACCTGGCATCATGGGGCATAATAAGTTAGTTACTTACTAATTTATGGCTTTTTGATCAAGAAAGATTAATTTATACTGATGGAAGCGGGGGATGATACCATCAGCAGTGATTTTAAAAAAAAATGACGAATCATAAAAAATGAGGCCTACGACAATGGGTGAGAAATTATGGGTGAGCAATTAAAGGATTTTGAAGGGTGGGTCGTTACCGAAGAGAAACAGAAGGTGGAGCTGCCCCACATGTACTTGGTGCTACTCCATAATGACGACTATACCACCATGGATTTTGTGGTGGCGATTCTGGAACACGTTTTTGGCCGGAGCCCGGAGGAGGCCTACCGGATTATGTTGAACGTCCATAATAACGGGGTGGGAGTGGCGGGGGTCTACACCCGGGAGATCGCGGAAACAAAGGTAATCACCGTCCATGAGTTGGCGAGAAGGAATGAGTTTCCTTTGCAGTGCAGCATGGAAAAGGAATAAAATTATCCAAGGGAGTAATGGCTATGCTCAGTTATGAGTTGGAACAGGCCTTAAAGACAGCCATCCAGGAAGCAAGGAATAATAGTCATGAATTTGTGACCGTTGAACATCTCCTCTATGCCCTTCTGGATGATGAACTGGGTATGAAGATTATCACCAATTGCGGGGGAAGGGTGGAAAACATCCGTGCCAATCTGGAGGAATTTTTTCACACCACCTTGAAATCCATCAAAAGAAGCGGCTCTTCGGTGGAGCCGAGCCAGACCATCGGATTTCATCGGGTCTTACGACGGGCCATCAACCACGTCCAAAGTTGCGGAAAAAAAGAGGCGGATTCGGGCGATATCCTGGTCGCCATGTTCAAGGAGTCTGATTCCTATGCCGTCTATTTCCTTCAGGCAGAGGGCGTAGAACGTCTGGCGGTGATGGAATATGTCTCTCATGGCCTGTCCAGGTCCGACACCGGCAAAACCGGGGGCACGTGCCCGAAAAAGGAGCAGGAGAAATCACCTCTCGATCTCTTTACCGTTAACCTGACCCAGAAGGCCCAACGGCAAGAAATTGATCCGGTCATTGGCCGGGGCCAGGAACTGGAGCGACTGATGCATGTGCTCTGCCGCCGGCGGAAAAACAACCCCCTGCTCGTGGGTGAGCCCGGGGTCGGCAAAACCTCCATTGTTGAGGGGCTTGCCCTGCGCATCCATGAGAAGGGAGTACCCGATCTCCTTGCCAGTATGGAGGTCTATCTCTTGGACATGGGGTCGCTCCTTGCCGGCACCAAATACCGGGGAGATTTTGAGCAACGGTTGAAGGGGGTGATCTCCTCCCTGGAAAAGAAACCCAATGCCATCCTCTTTATCGATGAAATCCACACCATTGTTGGTGCCGGCGCGACCAGCGGCGGAAGCATGGATGCCTCAAATCTGCTTAAGCCCGCACTCCAGTCCGGCACCCTGCGTTGTATCGGCTCCACCACCTATGAGGAGTACAAGAATTTTTTTGAAAAGGACCGGGCCCTTTCCCGCCGGTTTCAAAAGATCGACATCGAGGAACCCTCGGTGTCCCTCGCCTGTGAGATCTTACACGGGCTCAAGGCACGGTATGAGGCCTATCACGGCATTCATTATTCGGCGGTGGCCATCAAGGCGGCGGCCGAACTTTCGGCCCGCTACATCAATGACCGGTTTCTTCCGGACAAGGCCATTGATGTCATTGACGAGGTAGGGGCCTCCTTCCGGCTAACCAGTGAAGAAAAACGACGCAAGACCGTTACGGTGCGGGATATTGAACAGATCGTCTCCAAGATGGCCAGGGTCCCGGCCCAGAGCACCACGGGATCAGATCTTGACCGGTTAAAATCCCTGGAAGAATCCTTGCGCACCCGGATATTCGGCCAGGATCAGGCCATAGCCGCCCTGGTCACGTCGGTAAAGCGCAGCCGGGCCGGGCTCGGCCATCCGGAAAAACCTACCGGCTCCTTTCTCTTTGCCGGTCCGACCGGAGTGGGCAAGACCGAAGTGGCCAGGCAGTTGGCTGCCAGCCTCGGTATTCATTTCGAGCGGTTTGACATGAGCGAATATATGGAAAAGCACGCCGTGGCCCGGCTGATCGGCGCACCTCCCGGATATGTGGGCTTTGATCAGGGCGGGCTCCTCACCGAGGCGATCAGAAAACACCCCCACACTGTGCTCCTCCTTGATGAGATCGAAAAGGCCCATCCTGACATCTTTGGTATCCTGCTTCAGGTCATGGATCACTCCACCCTTACCGACAATTCCGGCCGGAAGGCGGATTTCCGGAACGTCATCCTTATCATGACCACCAATGCCGGGGCAAAGGAGCTTACCGACCGACCCATCGGTTTTACCTCGGACAAGTCCGGTCGGGACCAGAAGGCCATCAAAACCCTCTTTTCTCCGGAATTCAGAAACCGGCTGGATGCCATTGTCTCCTTTAATTCGCTCTCAAAGGCAACGATGAAAAAGATCGTGGATAAATTCATCCGTGAACTTGAAGGGCGTCTTAAGGCAAAAAAGGTCACGATCGAGCTTACCGAGGAAGCCCACTCATGGCTTGCGGATCAGGGGTATGATCCTGATTATGGGGCCCGGCCCCTGTCGCGACTGATCATGAAGGAGATCGGCGATGTGCTCTCCGAGGAGGTCCTCTTCGGCCGGCTTACCAAGGGCGGGGTGGCCCTGGTGAATGTAAAAGAAGGGAAAATGGTCTTTTCATACCGGGGATAGGATTCTTCCCTTGAACCATGCCCGTTTATTGACCGATTCCGTTGATATCCCCATAACAGGTCCCGTCGGGTTAGCCCAACCTACACAGGTCCGCAGGAAAGAGACAGTAATGTTAACGAAAGAAGAGACAACAAAAATTCTGCGAGACAATTACACTTATCTTGCTGTTGAATATGGAGTGAACCGTATCGGTTTATTTGGATCTTATGCGAAGGATATTCCGACCGAGGAAAGTGATGTAGATATTATCGTGGAGTTTAACCGTCCCCTAGGCTTTAGATTCTTCGCACTCGTTGAGTATCTCGAGAGTATACTCGGCAAAAACGTTGACGTTTTGACTCCTGCTGGAATTCAAGGGATCAGGTTAGATGGGATAGCCAAAAGCATTGAAGAGAGCATCGTGTATGTTTAAGAGAACGGATAGTGATTTTCTGTGTGACATTCGAGAAGCAGTTCGTCGGGTGACAGCCTACACGAGTGCGGCAACGTATGAAGGGTTTCTTGCGGACATCAAGACTCAGGATGCAGTGCTACGTAATTTGGAGATTATTGGTGAAGCCACAAAAGGAATGTCGGAAACTCTCCGAACGAGGTATCCAGATGTTCCCTGGAAAGGCATGGCGGGGGTAAGGGATCGACTGATTCACCATTACTTTGGTGTAAATCTCGATATCGTATGGGATATTCTCACCCTCGAACTGCCCAAACTGGAATCGCAGATAAACCAGATCATACAAAATGAACAAAACAGCGGCTAACACGTATGTCGACGAGCGGACGCCGAGAAAGGTGGCGGCGCTACGCGGCAAGGTCATTGGCAGCGCGGTTCACACGTAGTGATATTGCTTCGCTATTACAAAGGAAGGTATCCAGGTTTCAAAAACGTCTTGGATGAACTGATGGCGAGCGGTTTTCGACTGGGGAGGGCAGAATACGAAAAGGTGCTGGAGCTGACCCTCTAAAAAGCAAAGGCCCTTCTCACGGAGGGCCTTTGCCTAGATTGTAATTGGATGGTATCCTCGGGGTAATTAATACATCCCGCCCATTCCTCCACCCATTCCGCCGCCCATTCCGCCGCCTGAGGCACCACCATGACCCGACTTTTCATTGTCGGGATACTCGGCTACCATGCACTCGGTGGTCAGCAGCAGGCCCGCCACACTGGCCGCATTTTGCAAGGCAAAACGGGTGACCTTGGTGGGGTCGATGACACCGGCCGCTACCAAGTCTTCATACTTATCGGTGGCGGCATTGAAACCCATTGCGCCTTCCATGCCCTTCACATGTTCCACCACAACAGACCCCTCAAGTCCGGCATTGTAGGCTATCTGTCGAATAGGTTCCTCAAGGGAACGGGCAACGATCTTCCTACCCAAGGCCTCCTCGCCGGTTAGCTCAAGGGCTTCCAGCGCCTTCAAGCAACGCAGATATGCAACGCCGCCGCCGGTTACAATTCCTTCCTCAACGGCCGCACGGGTAGCATTCAACGCATCTTCCACGCGCGCCTTTTTCTCTTTCATCTCGCTTTCGGTGGCTGCACCGACATTGATAACCGCCACGCCGCCAATCAGTTTTGCCAGTCGTTCCTGAAGCTTTTCGCGATCGTAGTCAGAGGTGGTTTCGTCGATCTGGGCCCGGATCTGTTTTACCCTCCCTTCGAGCTTGCTCTTTTCACCGCCGCCATCCACGATGGTGGTATTGTCTTTATCGATCACCACCTTCTTGGCAGTACCAAGGTCATTTAGGGTTACATTCTCAAGCTTGATTCCCAGATCTTCGGTGATCAACTGACCGCCGGTGAGTATCGCAATGTCTTCAAGCATTGCCTTCCTACGGTCGCCAAAGCCCGGAGCCTTCACAGCAGCACAGCTTATGGTCCCGCGCAGTTTATTGACCACCAGGGTGGCCAGGGCCTCGCCGTCCACATCCTCGGCAATAATGATGAGCGGTTTGCCCATCTTCGCAGTCTGCTCCAAAATCGGGAGGAGATCCTTCATGTTGCTGACCTTTTTCTCGTGAATGAGGATATAAGGATCTTCCAGATTGGCCGCCATCTTTTCTGCATCGGTAACAAAATAGGGGGAGATATAGCCGCGGTCAAACTGCATGCCCTCAACGACTTCAAGGGAGGTCTCCATGCCTTTTGCCTCTTCAACCGTTATGACCCCTTCTTTGCCTACCTTGTCCATTGCGTCGGCAATGATGTTGCCGATGGTAGCATCATTGTTGGCGGAGATGGTTCCTACCTGGGCAATTTCCCTCTGCTCCTTTGTAGGGTTGGAAATATTTTTTAACTCCGCCACCACACATTCGACCGCCTTATCGATACCCCGTTTAATATCCATGGGATTATGACCGGCCGCAACCAGCTTGGCGCCTTCACTATACATGGCCTGGGCAAGAACGGTGGCCGTAGTTGTCCCGTCACCGGCAACGTCACTGGTCTTGGAGGCAACCTCTTTTACCATCTGGGCGCCCATGTTCTCGAACTTATCCTTTAATTCAATCTCCTTGGCCACGGTCACCCCATCCTTGGTAATGGTGGGTGAACCAAAAGATTTGTCCAACAGCGCATTTCTTCCCTTCGGGCCCAACGTAACCTTCACCGCATCAGCCAAGGTGTTTACACCACGCAAAATCGCCTCGCGGGCCTTTGCTCCGTATCTAATTTCTTTTGCAGCCATAACTCTTTTTCTCCTTATAACGGCTTGAGTTTATTCAACGTTATTTGTCTTTCTTGCGCAGTTAACCTTCGATAATCGCCAAGACGTCGTCTTCTCTCATGATGAGATACTCTTCACCTTCGAGCTTCACCTCAGTGCCGGAATATTTACTGAAAAGCACTGTATCACCCTCTTTGACCTCCAGGGCAACCCTCTCGCCCTTGTCGTTCAGTTTACCATGCCCTGCTGCTATCACCTTCCCTTCGGCAGGCTTTTCTTTCGCGCTGTCAGGGATGATAATCCCAGCCTTGGTTTTTTTCTCCTCCTCCACCCTCTTGACCAAAATGCGGTCATTTAATGGACGAATTTTCATAATTTCTCCTCCTTAAAAGTAATATGTTTTTAATTCCTGAAAGGCCCATTACATTCCCAAATAGCTAATCATTCGTATGGAATTGCATAGAATGGCGCCTTAATAGGGCCAAACTATAGGTATGAGATTTTGAAAAATCAATGGGGGAAATTAAAAAAATAAGTAACTGCTCAGGTAGATAGGCTGTAGTGGTTTAGTCTGTAGGAGGAAAAGGAGATCACCGGCAAAGGCGTTGGACACCCTGATTTTCATCCTGTTTGGCAGGGTGAACCGTTGACCTCGGTGCATATTCTCTCATCGTGCTCCGACCTACAGCCTAATAGGCTACAGCCTATCCACCTGAACGATTACAAACTGAACAATTACAAAAAAAATTCTACAACGGCATTAACCAACCATACGGATCTTCCTTAAGGCCATATTGAATGGTCAACAATTCATTGTAAAGCCGGTTTGCAAGTTCTCCGGTTCTGCCGTTGTTTATGGTGCAGGTCTTGCCCTGGTAATAGAGGGAACCGACCGGCGAGATAACAGCAGCAGTCCCAGTGCCAAAGGCCTCTTTAAGCAGCCCGTTGCTGTTGGCCGTAAAGATTTCATCAATGGTTATTGGCCGTTCACTCACCTTGAGGCCCCAATCCCTGGTCATCTGGAGGACAGAGTCCCTCGTGATGCCGGGCAATATACTGCCGGACAAAGGCGGGGTAATAAGTTCATCATCAATAAGAAAAAAGATGTTCATGGTGCCAACTTCTTCAATATACCTTCGCTCGACAGCATCCAGCCACAGAACCTGGGTAAACCCCATTTTTTTGGCCTCAACCGCGGCCATGATACTCGCCGCATAATTTCCGGAGGTCTTCACATCGCCTACGCCTCCTACAGCGGCACGCACATATTGGTCGGTCACATAAATTGATACCGGGCTGAACCCTTCAGCATAATACGCCCCCACTGGACTCAAGATGATACAGAAGATATATTCCGATGCCGGGCGCACGCCAAGTCCTGCCTCGGTGGCGATCATGAAGGGACGAATGTACAAGGAGGCCCCTACTGCTGCGGGGATCCAATCCTTTTCCAACCGCAACAGCATGATCAACGCCTCCAGTACCTCATCTGTTGGAATCGCCGGCATGCACATCCTGGCGGCAGACATATTCATCCGTTCCAGATTCGCGCGGGGCCGGAATAAAAAAATCTTGTCATCTTTTCGTCGGTATGCCTTTAAACCTTCGAAGATCGCCTGACCGTAATGAAGGACTATGGAGGCGGGGTCCATGCTGAAATTTTCGTATTTTTTGATGGTCGCATCCTGCCAACCTTTTCCCCCTTGATATTTCATGACAAACAAATGATCAGTGAAATATTTACCAAATCCGAGTGCAGTCGGTTCGGGTTTCTTTTTGCATTCGTGATCGTTCACCCTTTCAAGTTTAATATCCATTCTCTTTATTACTCCGCCTGAAAAAATTCCACCCGGTTTTTACCCAGGTCCTTTGCTCTATACATAGCCTGATCAGCCTTTTTGATTACCAAATTGGCATCATCACCAGGAGAAAATTCTGCTACCCCGATGCTCACGGTTTTATGCACTTCAATGGGTTTGGTTTGGGTATTAATACAAAAAGAGGTCTCGGCGACGATCTTGCAAAGCCGGTCAGCCACCACCAATGCCTGGTTCAGTTCCGTGGATGGCATCAACACCGTATATTCCTCCCCGCCATATCGAAAGATGAGATCAGGGCTTCGTACCACTTTTTTCATGAGGTCGGCTATGGATTTTAACAGGTTGTCACCCTCCAGGTGCCCGAAACGGTCATTAAAGTCCTTAAAATTATCGATATCAATAAAGAGCAAAGAAAAAGAGGTTTGATAACGATTGGCCTTATCAACCTCGCGGGTCAGCTCACAGATGAAATGGCGATGATTGTATGTTTCGGTTAATTCATCGGTGATGATAAGACGCCGTATCTCCCCCTCATTTTTTTTCCGCTGGGTGATATCATTGATGGTGGCGAGCAGGGCTTGCTCATTCTCGTATTGGATCCTGGTTAAATTAACGTCAAGATAGAGAGGTTCAGGTCCCGGTTCAAGGAGTCTGAATTCTATGGCCATTTCGCTCCTGCCATGGTCGAGAACCATATTCATGAACGAGGCAAATCTCTCTTGGTCATCCAGATGTACAAATTTCAAAAAATTGGCGTTGATGAGATATTCTTTATTAAGGTTCACCATTCTCTGAAACATGGGGTTAATAAACCGTATCATACCGCCATGGATGATTATGATGCCGATTTGAGCCGATTCCACCAGGCTCTGATATTTCTTTTCGGACTCGTCGATGACAACATTCTGTATGGAAATAATTTGTTTGAGGTGCTCTACATAGTCCAATTTTAAATTGCGGACGATACCGGTCTGGGTGATAATACCTTCAAACTCGCCGTTCATATTGACAACGGGCAGCCTGCGGATGTTATGTCGCTGAAAGGTGTGAATGGCATCCATGAGGAGGATATCAACGGGGATGGTAATGACCGGCCGGCTCATCACCTCATTGAGCAACATATTGTTCCAACTCGTTTCCTTTTTTAAGAGATTTACGACATCCCTTTCAGTAAAGATCCCAATGGGCCGTTTGCCCTCCAGCACCACCACACAGCTTAGCTCTTTTTTGGCCATTTCGGCCACTGCCTGGGATGCCGTGGATTCCTTGGTCATGGAAAAGACATTGCGGTCCATGACCAAGGCTACTTGCCGTAAACACAGACTGTAATATGGGCCAAGGCTCTGCAGGATATTGGACTGAGTAATAATTCCGGCAAGATTTCCGTTGTCATCAACCACCAGCAGACGCCTGATATTCTGGGTCTCCATGATGTTTGTGGCCTCAAGAATGTCGGTGTGTTCGGAGATACA
>CAZDYX010000120.1:0-8735 GCA_964509775.1 uncultured Desulfobulbia bacterium
GTTCGTTGCTCTGCCCCTAACAGACTACAGACTAAACAACCTGAGTAGTTACGATAATTGTTTGATAATGATGGGAGTGGATATTCTATACGCTTAGGAGGAAAATTACGTATGTCAGTTGATGCGAAGGTTATTGATATTATCGTTGAGCAGTTGAATGTGGATAAGGCCAAGGTACAGCCGGAGGCCTCGTTTGTCGATGATCTCGGCGCTGATTCCCTGGATCTGGTGGAGCTCATCATGGCCATAGAAGAGGCCTTTGATATTGAAATTGCCGACGAAGTGGCGGAAAAAATCCGTACGGTCAAGGACGCCATCGAACATGTAAAAAAAACGGTTTCCGCCTAATTCGCGTTCAGAGTGTGACTAATCAAGAGGAATTCGAGTTTATATGAAAATGAAGAATTCAGAATTCAGAATTCAGGAGACAGGAGCCAGGAGGGGGTTCGCTAGGCTCTCTATTTCTGATTCTGAATTCTGACTCCTGGATTCCATTTTCATTGTTCGTGGTTTTGAAAGGAGTAGCCGTTTTTCTTGCTGACCAAGGGCAATGGTTTGGAGGAAAGCAATGACAAGGAATGGTCTGGTGAAAAAGAGAGTCGTAATTACCGGGGTAGGACTGATCACCCCCCTTGGTACCGGGGTGGCCAAGACCTGGCAGGCCCTCTGTGCCGGCCAGGGAGGAATTGGGCCCATAACCCGGTTTGATGCTACTGATTATCAGGTAAAGATCGCCGCGGAGGTCAAGGATTTTAATCCCGATGATTTCATTGACAAAAAGCTCTCCAAACATCTTGATCCCTTTATTCAATACGCCCTGGCCGCCGCCGGAATGGCGATGGAAGACGCTCGTCTTAAGATCACGCCGGACAATGCGAACCGGATCGGGGTGGTTACCGGGTGTGGGATCGGGGGGCTTATGAGCATTGAGAAATACCACAATGTGATTCTTGAGCGTGGCCCCAGGAAGATGACCCCGTTTTTTATTCCCATGGTCATCCCCAATCTTACCGCCGGACAGATATCCATTCACCATGGGGCCAAAGGACCGAACTTGACGGTCACCACTGCCTGCGCTGCGGGATCCCATGCCATAGGCGAGGCCTTCCGGCTTATTCAGCATGGGGTGTGCGAGGCTGTCATTGCCGGCGGGTCGGAAGCTGCTATTTGTCCCTTGGGCATTAGCGGCTTTAACGCCATGAAGGCCCTGTCCCGGCGCAATGATGAACCGGAGAAGGCATCCCGACCCTTTGATAAGGGACGGGATGGTTTTGTGATCTCAGAGGGCTCAGGTATGCTGATCCTTGAATCCCTGGAGAATGCGCGGGCAAGAGGCGCCCATATCTACGCCGAGATGGCCGGCTACGGGCTTACCGGTGATGCTTATCATATGGCAGCCCCGCCGGATGACGGTGACGGGGCCGCCCGATGTATGCAGATGGCCCTGGACGATGCGGTCATGAGGCCTGCGGATATCGACTACATTAATGCCCACGGCACCTCGACTCCCTTAAATGACCTGTGTGAGACCCGGGCGATCAAGACGGTTTTTGGCGGAGAGGCAAAAAAGGTGGCAATAAGTTCCACCAAATCGATGACCGGTCATATGCTGGGAGGGGCCGGAGGTATTGAGTCGGTCTTTTCGGCCTTGACCATCAGGGACGGGATTATTCCCCCCACCATCAACCTGACCGATCCGGACCCGGAGTGTGACCTTGATTATGTTCCTCATGTGGCCCGCAGGCAAAAGGTGCGGACGGTAATGTCCAACTCCTTCGGCTTTGGCGGTACCAATGCCGTGTTGATCTTCAAGGAATTTGGTAACTACTCAGGTTGATAGTCTGAAGGGGTTTAGCCTGTTAGCAATAGAGAAAGACGAGATGTGAGACGTACCGTGCCCATCCTCCGATCCATTTCCTTCCTAACAGACTACAGTCTAACGACCTAACCAACCTGGGTAGTTACGGAATTTGAGGAATAGACCATAGAGATGCGGATTGCAATCGGAGCAGATCACGGCGGGGTAGAGCTCAAAGAAATGATTGTTCGTTTGATCGCCGGACTTGGCCATGAAATTGATGATCTCGGTTGCCATGGCCTGGACTCAGTGGATTATCCTGTCTTTGCCAAAACGGTGTGCGCGGGTGTGCAACAGGGCCGTTATGAACGGGGGATACTCATCTGTGGCACTGGTTTAGGCATGTCCATGGCCGCGAACCGCTTGCCTGGAATCCGGGCCGCCCTCTGCCATGAGCCTTATTCCGCCCAGATGAGCAGGGAACATAACGATGCCAATGTCCTTTGTCTGGGAGCACGGGTGATCGGACCAGGATTGGCAGAGGAGGTGGTGCGGATGTGGCTTAACACCGAATTTGCCGGTGGCCGGCATCTGCGTCGGATCAGTATGTTTGACCCTGCTCAAGGATAAGTAACTACTCAGGTTTCGGGAGGAATTCAGAATTCAGGAGTCAGAATGAGGAAGCCGGCGATGACATTTCAAGACTTGCTGGTAAAGTTCTTGAATACGGTGATGTTTTCGGGTTGAAATAGTTACTGGAAGAGGTCAGTAGACTACTGGAGGCGTATTCATGTAGCATTCTGAATTCTGACTCCTGAATTCTGACTCCTGAGTAGTTACGATAATAATAGTATTCCTCAAAGGTTTTTACGTGTCCTTTCTAAAGCAGAGTGATCCAGAGATCTATCGGGCCATCCGCTTTGAGCTGGAGCGCCAGAGCTACCAGCTTGAGTTGATCGCATCGGAGAATATCGTCAGTTCGGCGGTTCTTGAGGCGCAAGGAAGTATTTTTACCAACAAGTACGCGGAAGGCTATCCCAGAAAGCGATATTATGGCGGGTGTGACTATGCCGATGAGGTGGAGTCCCTGGCCATAAAGCGGGCCCGCGAGATCTTCGGGGCCGAATATGTGAATGTCCAGCCCCACTCGGGCAGTCAGGCCAACATGGCCGTCTACATGGCCACGCTTACGCCTGGCGATATTATTCTGGGTATGAACCTGGCGCACGGCGGCCACCTTACCCACGGCAGTCCGGCCAATTTCTCCGGCAAGCTCTACCGTATTATTCCCTATGGGGTTGATCGTGAGACCGAGCGGATTGATATGGCCGAGGTCGGGCGTCTGGCCCGCGCATACAAGCCCAAGATGATCGTGGCAGGTGCCAGTGCCTATTCACGGGTCATCGACTTTGCCGGTTTCCGGGCCATAGCCGACGAGGTAGGCGCCCTCTTCATGGTTGATATGGCCCATATCGCGGGGCTTATCGCCGCCGGGGTCCATCCGTCACCGGTTCCCCATGCCGATTTTGTCACCAGCACCACCCATAAGACCCTGCGGGGCCCCAGGGGCGGGCTAATCATGGCCAAGGATATATATGCAAAACTCCTAAACAGCGAGATCTTTCCCGGCATCCAGGGCGGCCCCCTGGTGCATGTTATCGCGGCCAAGGCGGTCTGCTTTAAGGAGGCGATGACCATGGCCTTCAGACAGGATCAGGAACAGGTGGTGAAGAATGCCCAGGCCTTGGCACAAGGACTTCAAGAACGGGGTTTTCGTCTGGTCTCGGGTGGCACCGATAATCATCTTCTCCTCGTGGATCTTACCAAACAGGGGATCACCGGCCAAGAGGCAGAGAGGGTTCTTGAACAGGCGGGACTTACCGTGAACAAGAACTCCATCCCCTTTGAAACCAAGAGTCCGTTTGTAACCAGCGGGATTCGTATCGGTACCGCCGCGGTGACTACCCGGGGGCTTAAAAGGCAGGAGATGGCAGCGATCGTTACCTGGATCGACCAGGCGATAGAAAACCGTAGTCGGCCCGAGATCTTGGGAGCCATCCGGGTTGAGGTACGCGCTCTGTGCGAACGGTTCCCTATTTATCCGGAAATGGACAGGAATGATGACTGACAAACCCTTTATCCGGCCATCTTGGGATGAATACTTTATGAGTATAGCCCTGCTCGTGGCCCAGCGTTCCACCTGTCTGCGCCGTCAGGTCGGGGCCGTGCTGGTCCGTGATAAACGGCTGTTGACCACCGGTTACAATGGCGCCCCGACCAATATCCCCCATTGTCTTGAGGTCGGATGCCTGCGTAAGGAACGGGGTATACCCTCCGGCGAGCGCCACGAGCTCTGCCGGGGTCTTCATGCGGAGCAGAACGCCATTATTCAGGCCGCCCTCTATGGCACAGTGATCGAGGCTGCAACCCTGTATTGTACGAACCTGCCCTGCTCCATTTGCACCAAGATGTTGATCAATGCCCGGATCAAGGAGATCCATTATCAGGATGGCTATCCTGATGAGTTGTCAGCTTCTTTGCTCGCCAGCGCTCATATCCGGCTGGTGAAGACCGAGTCTTCCACATGAGATGTCCATATTGCACCCATATCGAAAATCGGGTGGTTGATTCCCGGGTAAACAAGGAATATACCATTACCCGGCGGCGGCGTCTTTGCGATAGCTGTGGCCGGCGTTTTACCACCTATGAGCGTCTGGAGATGCTTATGCCCATGCTGATCAAAAAAGACGGTCGGCGGGAGTCTTATGACCGGTTGAAGGTGGTGGATGGCCTTAAGAAGGCCTGTGAAAAACGTCCGGTAAGCATGGCGCAGATCGAGGAATTTGTTGATTTACTGGAGCGGGAGCTCCAGGATGCCGGCGAACGGGAGGTCCCCACCCGGTTGATTGGGGAGCGGGTAATGGACGGGTTGCGGCGGTTGGACGATGTGGCCTATGTGCGGTTTGCCTCGGTCTATCGGCAGTTTAAGGATTTGAATGAATTTATGGAAGAACTGAAAACCGTACTCGCCACCCAGGAAAAAGAGAAAAATGACGTGGATCCCGTCCCCCGAACATGATCTCCTCTTTATGCGCCTGGCCATAAAGGAGGCCCGCAAGGGGCAGGGCCGCACCTCTCCCAATCCCTGTGTGGGTGCGGTAGTGGTGAACCATGGGAAGGTGGTGGGCCGGGGCTATCATAAGAAGGCAGGCACCCCGCATGCCGAGGTCCATGCCCTGCGGGCCGCAGGCGAGAGGACCCGGGGCGCGACTCTTTATGTCACCCTCGAGCCCTGCAATCACACGGGCCGGACCCCGCCCTGTACCGAGGCCGTTCTGGCGAGCGGGATCGCACGGGTGGTGGTGGGCATGACCGATCCCAATCCCCGGGTGACCGGCAATGGGTGCCGATACCTGACGGAGAAGGGGGTTGAGATTACCCAAGGGCTATTGTCCGGGCCCTGTCAGGATCTTAACCGTCCTTTTATCAAACATTGTTTAACCGGCCTGCCCTGGGTAATACTCAAGGCCGGCGTAAGCCTGGACGGGAAGATCGCCACCCGTACCGGCCACAGTAACTGGATTACCAATGAGCGTTCAAGGCAGGCGGTCCATCGTCTGCGGAACATTATCGACAGCATCCTGGTCGGGGCGGGTACGGTCATTGCTGACGACCCTTACTTGACCACCCGACTTGCCGGCAAAAAAGGACATGATCCCATTCGGGTGGTGCTCGATACCAGCCTGCGCATGCCGGTCGAATCCAGGATGTTAAACCAGGAGTCAGAGGCCAAGACCTTGATCTTTTGCGGTATTGACGCCCCTGCCGGCCGACGTCGGGCCCTGGAGGCAAGGGGTGCCCATGTTATTCCGGTACCATATGCCGGAGCCGGGCAGGCCCGGCTTGACTTGACCTCGGTACTGCACTATCTTGGAGAACATGCGGTTATCTCGGTGCTCGTAGAAGGGGGCAGCCATGTTCACGGCTCTTTTTTACGCGCCGGTCTGGTGGATGAGGTGGCTTTTTTCATGGCCCCGGTCCTTCTAGGCGCTGACGGCATACCGGTAATGGCCGGTGAGGGAGTAGGTTACGTCCAGGACGGCATCTGGCTTTCCGAGGTGCGGACCAGGAGGTTTGGAGATGATATCCTTATCATGGGGAGGCCAGGGAAAAGGACATGTTTACCGGCATAATCCAGGGCAGGGGAAGGCTGCTTGAGCGGCGGACGAGCGTCTCCGGTATGACCTTTGGCCTTGAGGCCGACTTTGATCTGGTCGAACCCCGGGAAGGGGAGAGCATAGCGGTCAATGGGGTGTGCCTTACGGCCATTCAGATCCAGGGAAGAAGGTTTTCGGTTAATGTCTCCCCCGAGACCCTTTCCCGAACCAATTTAGGCCGGTTGTCCAGGGAAAAACAGGTAAATCTGGAACGGGCCCTAAGGCTTTCCGATCGACTGGGGGGCCATCTGGTGAGCGGTCATATCGACGCCGCCGGCCCGCTCCTTGACCGGCAACCGTTAGGTGATTTTGTGCTCTTTTCCTTTTCCTTGCCCAGGGGGTTGTCCAGATATGTGATTGAAAAGGGCTCGATTGCGGTGGACGGGGTAAGTCTCACGGTCAATGCTTGTAATGATACCTCCTTTTCTGTCTCTTTAATCCCCCATACCTTGGCGATTACCACGCTGGGATTCCTTAAAAAAGGGGATCCGGTAAACATTGAGGTGGATCTCATCGGCAAATATGTGGAACGTCTCCTCATGGTCAAGGAAGAAGGGGAAGCAAGAGTGCGGATTAATCCCGCCTTCCTTGCCGAACATGGCTTTTTGTCTTAGGAACAGTTGTCAGGTTCAAGGTTCAAGGTTTTAGGATTGCCAATTGACATTTCAAATAGTTTATCATGGCCCTTCTCTGGCAAGACCGTAAACCGGAAACGGTTTTGTAAACCGGGAACCTTGAACCTTGAACCTTACAACCTGAGTAGTTACGCTAATTTAATGATACAGGTGCCCAAACAATGCCAGTAAGTAAGATTGAAGATGTTATTGAGGATATCCGTTCCGGGAAGATGATCATCCTCGTTGACGACGAGGATCGGGAAAACGAGGGTGATCTGTGCATGGCCGCCCAGATGGTGACCCCGGACGCCATCAACTTTATGGCCAGGTATGGCCGCGGCCTTATCTGTCTCGCACTCACCCCGGAACATATCGAAAAATTGCGTCTGCCGATGATGGTGCGTGACAACCAGTCTCCGTTCGGCACGGCCTTTACGGTGAGCATCGAGGCGAGAACCGGGGTGACCACCGGAATTTCTGCCGCTGACCGGGCAAGGACCATTCAGGTGGCGGTCAGGGAGGATGTAAGTTCGGATGATCTGATCAGCCCGGGTCATGTGTTTCCTTTGCGGGCCCGGCGCGGCGGGGTTCTGGTGCGCACCGGACAGACCGAAGGCTCGGTGGATCTCTCCCGTCTCGCGGGTCTGCGACCGGCCGGGGTCATCTGTGAGATCATGAGAGAGGACGGTACCATGGCGAGGATGCCGGATCTCAAGGAATTTTCGGTCCGGCATAATCTGAAGATCGCGACCATTGCCGATCTTGTCGCCTACCGGCTGCGGACCGAGTCCTTTGTCCATCGGATTGCCGAGGCCAGCCTGCCCTCCCGGTATGGCGGAATGTTTCGCGCCCTGGTGTATACTAATGACGTTGATAAGGATGAACATGTGGCACTGATCATGGGGGACATTGATTCGGAAAAGGAGATCCTGGTCCGGGTTCATTCGGAATGCCTGACCGGCGATGTCTTCGGGTCCCTGCGCTGTGACTGCGGTTCCCAGTTGCGCTCGGCCATGCGGGTGGTGGCCGCGGAGGGCTGCGGCGTCATCCTTTACATGCACCAGGAGGGTCGGGGGATAGGGCTCGCGAATAAGATCAAGGCCTATGCCCTGCAGGACCAGGGACTGGATACGGTGGAGGCCAACGCGATGCTGGGATTCAAGCCTGATTTGCGGGATTACGGGATCGGGGCCCAGATCCTGCGCGATATCGGCGTGCGCAAGATGAGGCTTTTGACCAATAACCCCAAGAAGATTGTGGGACTCGAGGGCTATGGTCTGCAGATTACCGACCGGTTGCCCATCGAGACCGAACCCGTGCCGGAAAACTATAAATATCTGAAGTGCAAAAAAGACAAGATGGGCCACCTTTTGGATCTCATAAAGGTTGATAGTCTGTAGGTGGATAGTCTGTTAGATTTTTGGAGGGGGCACCTAACAGACTAACAGTCTACAGACTACAGACTAACAAAGGAGGAACGACTGATGGTTGCGTATTTGGAAGGCGATCTCAGGGCAGAGGGCCTGCGGTTCGGCATTGTCATCTCCAGATTCAATGCCTTTATTGGGGAACGGCTCCTTGACGGGGCCCTGGACACCTTGAAAAGACATGGTGCGGCGGAAGAGAATATCGAGGTGGCACGCGTTCCCGGGGCCTATGAGATTCCATTGCTGGCCCAGAAGATGGCCAAGTCCGGCCGCTATGATGCGGTGATCTGCCTCGGTGCCGTCATCCGGGGGGCAACGCCCCATTTTGAATATGTGGCGGGTGAGGCTGCCAAGGGAATAGCGCAAGTGGGGCTTGCCACCGAGGTGCCGGTTATCTTCGGGGTGCTCACCACCGATTCCATTGAACAGGCCATTGAGCGTGCGGGTTCCAAGGCCGGTAACAAAGGGGCGGAGAGCGCTGCGGTGGCCATTGAGATGGTCAATCTGCTCAGACGGTTTTAATGGGAACAAGAAGAAAGGCCCGAGAAGGGGCATTGCAGGTCCTCTATCAGCTCGATATGACCTTCGCCAATACCGATGAGGCCTTTGCCTCCTTTTGCACCCATTATGAAATCATCCCGGAGGCCATTCCTTATGCCGAGGGCCTCGTGGCGGG
>CAZDYX010000120.1:8773-9140 GCA_964509775.1 uncultured Desulfobulbia bacterium
ATGATCTTATCAGAAAATTTTCCCAGCACTGGCGCCTTGACCGGATGTCCTTGGTTGACAGGAATATTTTGCGCCTTGGGGCCTTTGAACTCTGTTACCGGCCGGATGTCCCGGCCCGGGTGGTCATTAACGAGGCGATCGAGCTTGCCAAACGGTATGGAACCGATGACTCCGGGGCCTTTGTGAACGGGATTCTGGACTCAATTCACCTTCATCGGCAGCGCAACCCGACCTTACAAGATCGGTGATTCAGACACAAAACATGAAGGACCGCCATTGGGGCAGGAACTACTGGCAATCGCAGGCCTGTTCGTTGCCCTGTTCCTCTTTCTCTCCCTCTTAAGTTATACCCTCCCTCCCGGCCAAG
>CAZDYX010000121.1:0-9132 GCA_964509775.1 uncultured Desulfobulbia bacterium
TAGTTAACTTTTTTTACCTAACAGACTACAGTCTAATAGTCTAAACAACCTGAGTTACAAAAAAGGAGCAAAAAATATGCGTAGCGACATAATGAAAAAAGGCCTTGATCGGGCACCGCACCGGGCGCTTTTCAAGGCCATGGGCTATACTGACGAGGAAATCAAAAGACCCTTGGTGGGTATTGCAAATTCCTACAATGAGATTATCCCGGGCCACATTCATCTCAATACCATAGTCGAGGCCGTCAAGACCGGGGTTCGCCTGGCAGGCGGCACCCCCATCTCCTTCGGCACCATCGGGATTTGTGACGGTATCGCCATGAACCATGCCGGCATGAAATATTCCCTGGCCAGCAGGGAGATCATCGCGGACTCGGTGGAGGTGATGGCCCAGGCCCATCCCTTTGATGCCCTGATCCTGGTCCCCAACTGCGATAAGATTGTTCCGGGTATGATCATGGCCATGCTCCGGGTCAATATCCCGGCCATAGTCATCAGTGGCGGCCCCATGCTCACCGGCCGCTTCCAGGGCCAGGATGTCCACCTGGTCAGTGTCTTTGAAGGGATAGGTCGTGTCAAGGCCAAGACCCTTTCCCGCCAGGACTTGAATGAACTCGAGGACTCAGCCTGCCCAGGTTGCGGATCATGCGCCGGCATGTTCACCGCGAACTCCATGAACTGCATGGCCGAGGCCCTGGGCCTTGCCCTGCCGGGCAACGGCACCATACCGGCGGTGGCCGCGGCCCGGATTCGACTTGCCAAACAGGCCGGCATGGCGGTGATGGAGCTATTGGGCCGCGACATCAAACCCCGGGATATCGCCACCCGCGCTGCCTTTGAGAATGCCATGACCTTGGATATGGCCCTTGGTTGCTCCACCAACACCGTGCTCCATCTACCGGCCATGGCTCGGGAGGCCGGGGTGGCCCTGCCGCTTGAGCTCTTCAACGCCATCAGCGCCAAGACCCCCCATCTTTGCAGCCTTATCCCGGGAGGGCCCCACAGTCTGCAACAGCTCAACGAGGCAGGCGGCGTACCGGCCGTTATCAGTGAACTTGCAGGGGCGGGGATCATCGATCAAGGGGTGATGACCGCAACCGGCAGGACCCTCAAACAAAATCTTGCCGGCGTCTCGGTCCAGGATCATGCCGTCATCCGTCCCCTTGACGATCCATATCACCGGGATGGCGGGATTGCGATACTATACGGCAGCCTGGCCCCTGAAGGAGGGGTAGTCAAACAATCGGCAGTGGCTAATGAAATGTTGACCCATTCAGGACCGGCCCGGGTCTTTGATTCGGAAAAGGCGGCCCAGCAGGCCATCCTGGGTGGGAAAATCAATGAGGGTGACGTGATGGTCATCCGGTACTGTGGCCCCAAAGGGGGGCCGGGCATGCCGGAGATGCTCTCCCCGACCTCGGCCATCATTGGTATGGGACTGGGGAAAAGTGTGGCCTTGATCACCGACGGCCGCTTCAGCGGCGGCACCCAAGGAGCCTGCATCGGCCATGTCTCGCCCGAGGCCGCGGAAGGGGGACCAATTGCCCTGGTGCAGGAAGGTGATTTGATAACCATCGATATTCCCAATAAAAAACTCGATCTCATGATCAGCGACGATGAACAGACCGCCCGCCGGCAAAAGTGGCGGCCCAAAAAGGCCAATATCAGCCAAGGATATATCGCCCGTTACGCGCGGCAGGTAAGTTCAGGAAGTCGCGGCGCGGTTTTTGAAGGATAACGTGGTTAGTGAATAGTGGATAGTGGTTAGTGAATAGTGGATAGTGAATAGTGGATAGTGGATAGTGGATAGTGAAAAAACAGGTCAAACATTCGCGCAGACATGTTAAATCTTGCGGGGTAATTCTATAATGGGAAGACGACTTCTCCTCTTGGTCATGGTGCCCTTCTTTCTTGCCACCCCGGCGTGGGCACTGGGCCCCGATCGCCAGAGCCTCGATCTCTTGACGGTGCCGTGGCAGATCTCGGCCGACCGGATCACTCACTACAAGGATCCGGATCGGGTTGTAGCCGAGGGGCATGTGGTCTTGACGCATAACCAGCCAGGCACCCTGCCCCTCACTATCGAGGGCGACTGGGTCCAGTATGACCGGAAAGAGGGGCTGGTCACGGCCCGGGGCAACCTCCTGGTCACATCCGGTGAAGACCGGCTTCAGGCCACGGAGGCGGTGATCGATCTTGAGCAGCAGACCGGCACCCTTAACGACGCAACACTCTTTTATAGCCGCAATAATTTTCACCTGAGCGGGACCGAGATCCGGAAAACCGGGGCCCAAACCTACCAGCTTAAGGACGCCATCGTTACCACCTGCAAGATTTCTCCGGAAAAGCCTACCCCCTGGAGTATAACCAGCGGTAGTGTCAGAATAACGGTGGATGGTTATGCAATACTAACGAATGCGACCATGCGGATCCATGACGTGCCGTGTCTCTATCTGCCCTATCTGATCCTGCCGGCCAAGACCACCCGCCAAAGCGGCCTTCTCTTCCCGGAGATATCCCAGTCGAGTCGGAATGGCGCCGGATTTATCTCCCCCCTCTTTGTCAATCTCTCGCCTAGTGCGGATCTCACCCTGTTTCCGGGATGGTTGACAGAGCGGGGGCCGCTCGCCGGGATGGAGTTCCGTTATGTCGGCGCCCCCGAATCCAGCGGGGTCCTTCTTTTCAATTATCTCGATGACCATTTGGAGGAATCGAAAGGGGACGAATACAAGTCAGACGGCTATGTCCGCACCCAAAAGGACCGTTACTGGCTCCGGGGAAAGGTCAACCATGAATTCAGCAACGGCGTGACCGGACGGCTTGATCTGGACCTGGTGAGCGATCGTGATTACCTAGAGGAATTCCGCCAGGGAATGACGGGTTTTAACCAGACCGACAAAGAATTACTCTCCTTATTCGGTTGCGGCCTGCAGGAAAAAACCATCCCCTTTCGCGAGTCCGACCTAGAGCTTTCCAAGGTCATGCCTACCTCCTTTCTCGGCGGTGAACTGCGGGCGGTCAATGACGTAGAAGATATGCCTACGGCCACACCCGAGCTTCAGACCTTGCCCCGGTTTGTCTATATTGGCCGAGAGCACACCGGACTCCCCGGACTCGATCTTACCTGGGGATCCGAATATGTCCATTACTGGCGGGAGAATGGCATCGGCGACCATCGTCTTGATCTTCACCCCAGGCTATTTTCCTCCTTTCCCTCGGCCCTTCCCGGATTCCTGGAAGGCACGGTCTCCTATGGCCTGCGTGAGACCATCTATGAGAAGGTCGTTTACGGCGATCCCGGGATCTCCTCTTGGGAGGATGATCACTTCGAGGATCGAACCCTTTATGATGTTAACGCCACCCTCGGCACCACCCTGGCCCGCGCCTTTTTCCCGGAGATGGGACCATTTACCACCATCTCCCACACCGTACGGCCGGAGATCGGTTACGGCTATATCCCGGCCGAGGATCAGGACACCCTTCCCGATCTTGATGACCTTGACCGGATTAAGTCCCAGAGTCAGCTCACCTATTCCCTTACCAACTTTTTTAATCTTTTTAAACCGGCCGCAGCCGGTATTCTTCCCAGCCCCTATTATAGTCGGCTCAAACTCAGCCAAAGCTACGACCTCCGGGAGTCCGGAGGGGATACGGCCTCATTGCCGGACGAACAGCACCCCTTTTCCGATGTCTCTCTTATCTTTGACCTTACAGCGATAAAAAACATTTCCTTCACCTATGACACAGCCATAAGCATGTATGGCCAGGGGGTCACCCATTATGACATCATAACCCGCTACCATACCGAACAAGGGGAGCGGCTCTCCCTGGATTACCGGTATAACCGGACTCCGGGCCTGGAACCGCCCTATTACTTTACGGACGAACAGACCGATTCACTCCATGAGCTGAATCTTTCCCTCGGAATGCAACTGCTCGAGACCCTGACCGCCGAGTACTCACTGGCCCATTCCTGGACCACGTCAAAAACCGTTGAGTCTTCCGTGCGGCTCACCTATCAACCCTCGTGCTGGGGGGTGGAACTCCTTGCCTCCCAGGCCAGTGATGAAAACCGGGTGGCAATCCTGTTTTCCTTTACCGGCATCGGCAAGGTCATGGAGTTTGGTCTGCCCCAGCTTTAATTGCCCTCAGAGGATTTCCGTGTACTACGACGTCGTTAACGGCGACGCCGACGGCATCTGCGCCCTCCATCAGTTGCGGCTTGCCGACCCGCGAGCGGCAAGGCTTATCAGCGGGGTTAAACGCGACATTGCCCTATTAAAAGGACTCTCCGAACAGCGAACAGGGACGCATATTATACAATAACCTTTTTGGACACTATCGGACATATTTCCACGGCCTTCACGGCGGGGCGGAAATACGGAAAAAATCTTTTCCTGTCATGACCTCGTCCAACTTATGGCCCTCTTTGATTCCCTTGCCATGCCTTTTCCTGGTCCTTGCGAAGAAATGTACGGAACAGGATCTTAGCAGGTGTAAGATGTAGAGATATAGGGGAACGCTGAAATATATAGGTGGAAGCTGGTTCTAAAACAACTTAACAAGTTCCTCTAAGACCAGTGTCCCCCCTTACCCCTATAAGCTTCGGAGTTGTCCAGAAACGTGTTAACACGTATAAATTGCATTATATACAGAAAAGGAATAAACGCCCAGAAACAGCTTGGCAAGCACATTTTAAATAGAATATATGAAGTACGGCCACCTTTCAGTCGCTGCTTTTGTTCCTCCATCCATCTCAGCTATCAATATTCCTACCCCGCCGGGTGCAATTAAAAGTGAGAGCAAATTTGTGCCGCCTTAACCCTCAGAGTATTCCAATATGGTAATCGTTCGGCCCCTCCCCATTGTGGGAGCCAGGGAGGGGGTGAACGGTTACCCAATATGTTTCCCAGTCTTCGTTTGCTTTCACTTTAAATTGCACCCGCTGATGACCTTGCGAATAGTATCTCTCTGTTTCCCTTGACAAAAACTGACAGACCATTGTAAATTGTGTTAAATTAATGACTTTCTTTCGCAATCTTAACTGGAAAAAGGAGTATTATGCCAGCATCTCAATATATGCTTCTTACCCTTGAAAGGAGTCCAATGGATTTGATCCGGAATTCTATTTTAACCTGTCTCGATGCCTTTGCCGATGATGATGCCCGACTTATTTCAGAGCTTGAACATATCATTGAACAGGAAGGAAAGCTTGCCTACACCATCATCTTTCATGTTTTGACCAATCTCGATTTCAGCCCTGACGATGCAGAACGATGCTGGGAGCACGTTACCGCCCACTGTGACAGACTCAGCTCCTGCCTCGGCCGGAGTGTCAATTTAAGGACGGCGATATGTGACTATTTCTGTTCCATTAACAGGGCGCTCCGGAATCCTAAGATGATTGAAATCTATCTTTATGAGAAAACCGATAAATCCTCAAAATATGACCACCTGACCGGTCTTTTCAACCGCAACTTTTTGGATGAGGCCCTAGACCGGGAGGTAGCCCGGGCCAAACGCCACAATACCGACCTTTCAGTTCTGTTCTTTGATCTGGATGATTTCAAGAAGGTCAATGATACCTTTGGACACCAGGCCGGTGATGCCGTGTTGCGAGAGGTGGCCAAAATCATCGTGAGGGAAAAACGAAATGAGGATATTGCTGCCCGGTATGGTGGCGAAGAACTGGCCGTAATCCTTCCGGAAACCGAAAAGTTCAATGCCCTGATCCTGGGGGAAAGGATTCGCAAAGGGGTTGAGGATATGGAGCTCAGGTTTGACGAAAAGACTATCAAAATCACGACCAGCGGCGGGTTGGCCTCCTTTCCCATGGATGCCACCGATACGGCCGATCTCCTAAAAAATTCCGATGAGGCCCTCTATCGGGCAAAAAACAGCGGGAAGAACATCATCACCCTTTTTTCCTTGGACAAAAGGCGCTATCTGCGATTAAATTTTGACGGCAATATCGAGGCCAGGGTACTCGGTTTTGCCGGCCCCCCACCTATCAAAGCCAGGTGCAAAAACATCAGTCTGGGCGGTCTCTTTTTTAAAAGCAACCATAAACTGGAAGTAGGGTCAAAGGTCCAACTCCATATCCCCTTAACTACTGATCAACCTTTACTCTTTCTCGGTACAGTGATTCGGGTTTTCCCCTGCGGCCCCCAAGTGTATGATATCGGGGTTGCATTTCTTGAAGTGGACAAATCCGCAAAGGATGTCATTGTCCAGCTCCTTGGAACAGCACAACAATAAACGGATTTGCACTTATCAAGTTTGTCGCGTTGGCGGAGCGTCTTTTTGCGCGGCCAACAATTCCTTACTTTTTCCTCTTCATCCCGCTTTCTGCGTTTGCTGATTGACAATCATTATTTTTGACGATAATTACTCTGTTTATTCCTTAATTTCCATAACTAAGGCGGCAACAATAATATATCACGACTTAAAGTCATAAAAGACAAACAAGAACAATAGGGTATCAACAACAAAGGATAGTGAATAGTGATTAGTGGATAGTGATTAGTACTAATAACCACGAACCACTCGCCGCTAACACGCAGCGTAAAAAAAGGAGAATCACCATGGGAAAAACAGTCCAAACTATTGCTGAAAGTATCAACATTATGGGTAATCGGAGCGGTACCGCCATGAAAAGTCGTACTCCCGGCCCAATTCAGGAAATGGCCAAGGAGGAGACCCAGGCCGGTGCATCCTTTCTGGACCTCAATATCGGACCGGCAAGAAAGGATGGAACTGAGCTGATGCCCTGGGTTGTCAACATCGTCCAGGAGGTCACAAGTTTACCCCTCTGTCTCGACACCACCAACACCAACGCCATGATCGCCGGATTTCAGGCGGTGAGGAACAAGACCGCCGCGATCATGAACTCCATCTCTGCCCAACCGGAACGGATGGAAAAACTTATCCCGGTGGCCGCTGAAACCGGCTGCCATGCGATCGCCCTGCTGTGGGGGCCGGACGGCATGCCAAGGGACTCGAATGAAAGGGCGGCCATGTCCGTTGATCTGCTCATGGCCTTGAACGGGGCAGGGATACCGAATGAAAAGATCCTGTTTGATCCCATTGCCACCCCCATCACCCTGGGCCCGGATCAGATCCAGGCCGGCCTTGAGTTTTTGAGCATGCTCCAAGACATTGCTCCGGACGCCAAATCCACCATCGGACTTTCTAATGTATCCAACGGCGTGACAGAGAATCTGCGTAAGTATCTTGACCGTACCTACCTGATCATGCTCATGAAATATGACCTTACCACTGCCATCGTGAACACCTATGACGCTGAGCTGATGGCGATTGCAACCGGCAACCGGCAAAACCTGGTGGATCTGGTGCACAACATGATGGATGGTAATGCCCCTAATCCCGCCACCCTTTCCGTAGCCGAACTAGAGCATTATAAAACCTATAAGGCCCTCTCCGGACAAACGGTCTTCTCCGAGTCATGGCTTAAGCTTTAACCGTCCCCAAGTATTTCTTGTCCATCGCGGCCATTTCCCCGACGAGGAGTGGCTGCGATGGGCATAACCCCCTCCAATGCTATGTGAACAATATGAGAGGCATCCGATGCCGACTGATGGGCGCCATGCTGGTGCTACTCATTCAAATTTCCGGAATGTATGGCCTGTGCCGGGCCCAACAGACCGAAAGTGATGAACGGCCAATTCCCATGGGTACTTCCATCTCCACGAACCCGGACTCGCCGTTAATATTCGGCACTGCAGGCATGCTGGTCCGGAGTATTACCAACCCTTCCGAGTTGTTCATTTTGAGCACCAACCATGTCATCGGGGCAAAAGAGCCCACCTTATGCCCCAACACCGCCCCGATAGGCACCCTTATTCTCCGGACCGGATCTTTGAGAAAGAACAATAGCCAGGAAGCAGTTTCCGCGGCTACGGTCGGCAGTCTTTTTGACCGAGTCAAGATCAGATTTTTGGAAGGGAAAAAGAACGAACTCGACGCCGCCATTGCCGGCACCAACTCCTCTCTGACCAGGGCGGAAATCAAGGGAATCGGCTTCCCCAAGGCCAAAATAGGACAGGCGACCTTGGGCATGGAGGTCATCAAAAGTGGCCGCACCACCGGCGTTACCTCCGGTATCGTAGAGGCGCTAAACGTGACGGCCCAGGTCACGTATGGCTTCTGCGGTACAACCACCTTTGTAGGTCAGGTGATGTTAAGCAATATGGCGGACAAGGGCGACTCCGGCGCCGTTATTCTGGAACGGGGCATCAAGAAACCCGTGGCCCTTCTTTTTGCCGGCAACAAGAATAACATCCTGGCCAATCCCTTCGATCTGGTGACCAAAACCCTCATGGTGTTTCCAGTGGACCCGGAAGACCCAAACGCGGGTCCAACTTCGCTTCAGGGACTTATGGATGAACTTGGCAATACCACGATCGACCCCGGCCTGAAACGGCTCATGGAAATACAAAAGGAACAGGAGGAGTCCATCATGAACACCCCCGGGGTTGTGGCCATGGGGATCGGTCAGGCTACGGACAATACGGGAAATGTCTTCGTGGTGTATGTGGAAGAAATGACTCCCGACATCGAACTTCCAGGGAACATACAAGGGATTCCGCTACGAATCCGCGAAAGCGGACAATTCACGGCATTTTAGAATAGGTTGTTTAGGCTGTAGGTGTTTAGGCGGATAGGGAAGATAACCATGTGAGATTGCACAAAGCTCAGAGCATTTGAACTGACCGAAACTTTTAGACCTGTGCGGATAGCCCCAAAGGGGCAGGACATATCAGCCCAGGGCAACGCCCTGGGAATAGGGTTCATGGCATGAATAAGCCCTGAAGGGGCACGACAAGGCCAGGAGGGCTGAAATGGCTTTTCATGTCCTCCCAGGGCGTTGCCCTGGGCTTGGTATGTTTGGCCCCTACAGGGCCTGGTTAGCGTTTTTGCCCTTTCGGAGTCGGAATCGGAATCGGGGTCGATATCGATATTGTCTTTCGATACCGATACCGACCCCGACCCCGATTCCGATTCGATACCGATTGCGATGATGGGATACGCTAAGACGGAAGCCACCCGCACAGCTTGAAACTTTTAGAGACCGAAAAGGTGTTGAGATCCTTGATTCGTTCTTTGCGCAGT
>CAZDYX010000122.1:0-9058 GCA_964509775.1 uncultured Desulfobulbia bacterium
AATGTCTCTGACTTACAATAAACCAACGCGTGATGGTCTCGTAAAAAGTCGAAATTCCTCGTTTTTCGTCTGAAACCACTCAGGCCAACGCCTTTTGTAGCGCCAGGGTCAACTCCTTGATCCAATAAGGTTTGGCGACCATGCCCACAAAGCCGAATTCCCGATAGTTGGCCATAATGGGATCGTTCGAATAGCCGCTTGAGACGATGGCTTTTGCCGAGGGGTCTATTTCAAGGAGCCGCCTGATGGCCTCCTTGCCTCCCATGCCGCCCGACACCATCAGGTCCATGATCACCAGATCGAAGGCCTTGCCGGTTTTTTTGCCTCCTCATACATGGCCAGGGCCTCGTCGCCGTCCCGGGCAAGTTCTACCTCATAACCCAAAAGAGAAAGAAGAAGAGCAAGCATGTTGCGGATGATATCCTCATCATCCATTACCAGTATTCTGCCTTTGTCGGCCATAGACTTGTCGGCCATTGGCCAGGCGTCCGGCAGCTCCTTGACAGTGGCCGGCAGGAGGATGACGATCCTCGTCCCGCCCTCGGTCTTAGACTCCACGGTTACATGTCCCTCATGGCGCTTGACGATCGAGTAGACCACGGCAAGCCCCAGGCCGTTGCCCTGCGGTTTAAAAGTGCAATAGGGATCAAAAATAAAGGGCATGTGCTCTTCGGGAATCCCGACGCCGGTGTCCTCAACGGTTATCCGGACATAGCGGCCGGGCGCAAGAGACGGGACCTCGGCCTTGCTCTTCTCGCAATTACAGGCCGTTATCCGGATCACACCTTCCTCGGCCATGGTCTGCCTGGCATTGATTACGAGATTGCCGATCACCTGACCAAGTTGTCCTTCATCGGCTTCCACATTATGAAGACCCTCCTCGATGGCGAACTCTATTCGGACATTTGAACCGGAAAGCGCCAATTTAGCCGTATCTGTAAGCAATTTGGCAACAGATATTACCTTCTTTACCGGCGCCACGCCCCTGGCAAAGGTGAGAAGCTGACCGGTAAGATCCTTGGCGCGTAAGACTGCTTTTTCGATTAGGTCCAGTCTTTTTTCGGTCTGGCCGTTCTGACCGTTGCCCATCCTGATCAGCTCGACATTACCGGCAATGGCGGTAAGGATATTGTTGAAGTCATGGGCTATGCCGCCGGCAAGATGTCCGAGGGACTCAAGCTTCTCCGCCCGAACGAGCTCGGCCTCGATCCGCCGCTGATCCGTCACATCCCGAATGACCAGGACCGCACCCTTAATGGCGTCGGGCCGGTCGAAAATAGGGCCACCCCTTATGGTGACATAACGCTGCCGGCCATCCTTGGCAACGAGAATGCCGTTATCGATTAGATCGACGACTTTATCCTGGCTGAGCACTTCAGAAAAATCACGATTGCAGCCGTTGCCGGTTTTCTCTTGCACGACCGAGAGGATCTCCTGAATAGCTTTTCCCTTGGCCTCGCTTTCGCTAAAGCCGATAAACTCCCGGGCCGTCCTGTTGAGCAAATCCACCCGGCCGTGCATGTCAACGGTGATGACCCCATCGCCGATGCTCTGCAGGGTAACGCTCAGACGCTCCTTTTCCTCTGCCAGATCCCGGTTCACCGCCGTGATCCACCGGTAGAGTTCCATACTCTCCAAGGCATTGGCGGTATGGAGCAAGACGATGGTGTGCAGTAGCAGAAAGCTGTCGGGAATCTCCTCGATCGACCCTTTGACCACACCGACGAACACCCCCCTGATCCTCGCGGCAGTGGCCAAAACGTGTACCAGCACGGTCTTGTCCAAACGCTCCGACCTGGCAAACACCGATCTTTTGCGGTTCAGTGCCCAGGCGAAGATGCCGTGCTCGATCAGGTGGTCCTTTTCCTGCTCGATGGCCTCGACCTGTTCTTGCGGATCACAAAAAGTCAATTGGAACTCGGCGTTTTTTTCATCGATCAGAAAAAACGAGACCGTATGGAAGCTAAGCAGCCTGCGAAGTCGAGAACAGGCCTCTGTCAATATGACCTGCGGCCCCTCGCACTTGCTGATGCTCGCCTGAAAATCTCCGAGCGAGGCGGCAAGCTCCAGGGCCTCCACCATGGTGCGGTTGATTTTTTCCAGGTGCTGAACGCGCTCCTGGAGAAGCCGGATTTTTTCGTCCATCCGGGCACAATCATGCTTCTTCATGAAAGAATACCCGCAATAGCTCATCGACCTGATGATCAACCTGGGTGACGTTCAGAGAGAGCATGTTTTTTGAGAAGCCCAAAGATTGCCAGACGGATGCTTCCAAAGGCGGAACGAAAAAATTGCCGCTCGTGCCCGGCGCCAAGACATTGGCCAAGATATCGGCAAGGTGAACTATTCCCGGCCCCAGAGGCTCCGGGGCCTTATCAGGGCAATGATGAAATAAGACGGCATCATTGATAAAAGACGGAAGTTTCCAGTTTTTCATGAGGGCGCTGCCGAGCTCGGCGTGGTCAAATCCGATGAGCTCTTTTTCCACATCCTGTAGCAGCCGCAGCTCAAATCTCGCCCGATAAAGGGCCTCTTCGATGATGTCCGGGTGGTGCTTTAACAGCACCAGACGGCCGATATCATGCAGCAGACCGGCCACAAAAAGCCGCTCTTCACTCAGTCCTGGCCGCTGCCCGGCAAGATGTCTCGCCACAATGCCGCAGATCAGGGAATGTTTCCAAAAGGACTTCATATCCAGAAGCTGCGGCGGGATCCCCCTGAAGTTCTCGATAATGGAGATGCCCAAGGCCAGGGTCGAAAGCTCATCCATGCCGACGATGGTAACGGCCCGGGACAAAGGTGTCGATTTGCTGGGAAAAGCCGTAGGCAGCGCTATTGACGAGCCTCAGAAGCTTGGCCGAGAGACTTGGGTCTTTACCGATAATGTCTGCCAGGTAAAAGGCAGAGGAACGCGGGTTGTTGACGGCAGTAACGATTTTCGTGTAGATGTCAGGCTGCGAGACCAGTTCCCCGGCCTGTTGCAGGACCTTTTTCATGCTGAGACCGGGCAAGTCCTTGCGGCAAGGGCGGGGCGGTTCTGAAGAAAACGTCCGGACGTCCGGATCCATCCTCTTGCAGAAGCGGACTACAAACAAATCAGCCAATTCGCGCATCACCTCGCTGCTCGAATCTACCAGGGCAAAATGCCAGGCAGCGAGCCGGCGCCCGTATTCCAGGCGCTCGGGGGCAATGCCGATGAACCTTGCCGCCTCGACCTTTTCCTCTGACATATCCGCGATGTTCGCCTCGGTTACCCCCCACATCTTGATTATGCTCAGATGTTTTTCCGTCAGACTGGTGCCCATGGGCAGCAGAAGGCGCCCGTGCATCGACCTGAGGTCCGAGGCCAAGGTCATCTGCGGCTGAAGATCGTCAGTTCTGATAAGGCCCATGATGAATACATAACCTCACAGCGCGGCTTTTGCCGCAACCAAACTTAACCGGGAGCCTTACTGTAGCAAGGTTTTCCGGAAAAATTTGCGCAAGCCGCGAAGATTTTCGGGGATAGTAGTACAGAGTGAAAGTCTGTCATTGTGTCCTGTCTCTTGATCGTTTCATTAATCGGATTAAAGCCTTTGTATGCGGACTCCGCATGGAAATGATGACTATATCGTATCGTTTTATGCAAAAAGCATGACAGGCATGTCTTTCATTATTCGTTGTGCCCGCAGGGCATGGGGTTAACCCATATATTTTCGGCACTTTCGCAATCTTGGCCAGGCTTTTTCCCGAGGAAACAAGAAAAAAATATTAATATGCCGTGACAAATCTTAAAAATCCTTATCAAGTGGTCCTGACCTGAGAAATTGTACGAACAGTTTGATGAGTGGCAGGCCCAAAAGATCGACGCCTTCAAACTGAATGACCTCATTCATCTGTTTCACCAGAAGACAGCACGGGAAATCTGGAAAATGTACGTCTATGCAGGTAATGAAGACTTGCTGGTTTCCAGGGCATTGAAACTCGGGCTTCTGACCAAAGACGAGGTCGGGGAGGACCTGGTCGGAGAGCTCGGCCCGATGATCGGTTATTGGCAAGATGGCAGTTCAGATAAAAAATAAATCCGTCCCGATTTTTGGGGGAAAAAAGAAATTATCGATTACCTTGTTGACATGCTCGATGCCGTTACCGAGGTCGACGCGTCCCTGCAAGGTATGTCCTATGAAACTTTTGTGGAGGATAAGAAGACCATCAACGCAGTTATCAGAAGTCTTGAGGTGCTTGGAGAAGCCGCCAAGCATATTCCGCCAGCTTTCCGAAACACTGAAAATGGCCCTCCTCAAACGATACAGCCAGCTACCCTTTCCCAAAGATTCTCCATTTTTTCTACTTCCCAATCCATTCTGTCATTGACTCCCTGCATTTCTCTATGGTAGCTATGCCAAAGGCCAAATTTTATCATCTCCTCTTTCCATAGTGCCGGCATGTCATATCAAAAGACCATCCTAACCGGGTTGATTGTCATCCGGCGGCAGATCAAGCGACAAATCTTCAAGCTTTAATTCGTTGTTGTCGGTCTTTCCCTCGAGGTGCTCGCCATGCATTTCTTCCTGTAGTCTTTTCGCCGGGGTTGCTGCGTCGGTGTCCGACACTGTTTTTTCGTGGTAGAGTATGAGTTCAAGATCCATTGTCGTGTCGCTTCCGATCGCGTTGTCGTTCATGCCGTAAGGTTCTTTCTGGGGCGGATTAAGCAGGTCGGAAAGATCAAGACTTGAAAGATCGAACCTGACCTTTTCCTCCATGCCTTTATTGTCTACAGATCCTGACCCCGGCGGGAAGGATTCCCCTCCGGCAAGATCAACCATATCAAATTCGTCGAGGTCTAATGTGGGAATATCCTGGCCCAAGGAAGAGGGTATTGGCGCCTGAGAATCGTTTTTCGGGGTAAACTGAATTTGGGAAGAGGTTTGTTCACTGCCGGAAACCGGATCAAATGGCATCTCTAAAACCAACGGTTCCTCGGTTTCTATTCCAGCAGATATGCCTTCGGAGAAATCGATTTCCTGGGTATGATCAACGTGGTCCGGTGTATCAACCCCGGAAGACGAGGGTTTCCCGCCCCAATCCGTACCCATTCCCGAATCGGATGGATACTCCGAAGAGGTTTCTGACTGCCCAAGCACTGCGGCAAGGAAAAAAGACGGAATAGTCCTCATAGAAGTCCCCCGGAGATTATGCACTGCCTCCGTGAGGTCTGCTGCACATTTTGAACAGGAGACCAGATCATCAAACGATATATAACTGCACTTGTGGCATCTCATAGCTCTATACCTCCTTTAAAAAGTTTAGTATGGTAGACTCTAAATATCAAGACCTTGCCGGCATAAATAAAAAAGAAGCATCAGGCGTGCTTCTTGTTGAAAAAGCAGGTCATTCAAGATAAATTTGTAAATTCATTATGAAACTCTATAGGAGACGATCGTGAGCATGAACAGCCGAAAAATCCTGGCAACCATTGCCCTCGTGGGCATTGGCTTTCTCTTTTTCCCCGCCTGCGGACATAAGGAACCGGTAAGGCACCTTGCCTCGGATGTATGCCTCCTGGTGCAAGGCCAGAGCACCAGACAGGAGGTGCTTACCTATCTTGGCCCACCGGATGAAAGACGGAGTACCGGGGAAGGGACTGAAGAATGGATCTATTATGAAACGCGTAAAAGTATGATGCGAAAGACCCCGCTGGTCGGCAACAGAATTGGTTATGAGGAAAAGGAGACGGCCGTTGTCTCCTTTGACAATGATGTGGTAAGAGCCTGCATCATCCGGCAATTCGACGACCAAAAGAAAACAACCGGACCAGGGCAGGAAGAGTGATCAAGCAAGTCGTTAACTTTGAAAAGGCCCGGGCCCGGATGGTCGATGAGCAATTGGTCCCGAGAGGGATAAAGGATCTCATGGTGCTTAAGGCCATGAGCGAGGTGCCGCGGGATCTCTTCGTGGATGAGGCCCTGCAGTCCCAGGCCTATGGAGATTTTCCCCTTCCCATTGGCGAGGGCCAGACCATCTCGCAGCCATATATAGTTGCCCTCATGACCCAGGCCCTGCATCTTGCGGGTCATGAATTCGTCTTGGAAATCGGTACCGGATCCGGTTATCAGGCGGCCATTCTCTCCCAGATATGCACCAAGGTATTTACGATCGAACGGCTTAAACCCCTCTTTTTGCGGGCCAGAAAATTATTTGACCAACTTCATTATACCAACATCGTGGCCCGGGCCGATGACGGTACCATCGGTTGGCCTGAATTTGCCCCCTTTGACGCCATTATTATCACCGCTGCCGGCCCGAAGGTGCCTGAACCCCTGGTGGAACAACTTGCCGATCCGGGTATATTGATAATCCCGGTCGGAGACCGGTGGATCCAAGACCTGGTGCTGGTAAGTAAAAAGGAAGGGCAGATTCGAGAGCAGAAGCTGGACGCGGTCCGTTTTGTGAGTCTGGTCGGGGCCTTCGGCTGGCCGGAGTAGGGGCGTATTGCCGGTAGGGGCGTATTGCAATACGCCCCTACCGGCAATACGCCCCTACCGCTCACATATGGCAAGATAGCGCCGGGCGTCCGGTGAATCGGGGAATATTGCGAAACAACCCTTGGCCAGGTCAAACCGGCCTAGATTCATATGGTTGACCCCCAGGCAGATATGGAGGGATTCATTTTCCGGAAAGTGTGTCACCCCCTCTGCGAGCACCTTGATCGACCCGAGAAAATCCCTCTTTTTTTGTTTGAGGATGCCAAGACCCAGATAAGCGCGCTTATCCGGGCAATAGGTGAGGGCCCTTTCAAAAAGCCTTTCCGCAATTTTATCTTTTTCCTTAATGTCTTCATGCCGGGAAAAATCACCGTGACTGAATGTCATCCCCAGCCGGGAACAAAAATCGGCGTGCTGGGGATAGAGATCGGGCCGATCAACGAGTTCAAGGGCATCTATATAGCGGTGCAGATTCTGGTAAAACTCCTGGCGCAGTTTATTTCCAAAGCCGAGGATCAGGTCCGCGGACAATTTGGGGTCGGTCTCAAAAAACATGATGTCTTCAATGCGCTTAAGCCAGAGATCGTCGGAATGTCCGGTCTTTTTTTGGAAGATCGAATAGAGGGCCGTACCGGGATAGATATCGAGGATATAGGAGACCATGCCCAGGGGTTTGATCTTGTGCATAAGCGAGATGCTCTCCTCGATGGTCGACCAGGACTCCCCGGGAGAGCCGTAAATAAAGTAGGCCCGGGCAAGGATGCCGTATTTCCTGGTGATGGCAAAGGCGTATTCGATCTCCTCGGTCGTGATTTTTTTGTTTAAAAAATCACGGATCCTTTCCGAACCGCTTTCTACGCCATAGCTGATCTGAATGCAGCCGGCCTTGCGCATCCAGTAAAGCATCTCTTCATTGACGCAATTTACCCGGGAAATGGCAGCCCAGGAGATTGATAGGCCCTGGGAGATGATCCGTTTGCAGATATCAATCACCCGATCTGAATTAAGGGTGAAGGTATCGTCCGAGACAAAGAAAAAGGTGATCCCCTGGCGATACAGGTGCGCAAGTTGCTCCACGAAATAGGCCGGTGAATGGAAGCGGACCTGGCGTTTCCAGAATTGGGGCGAGCCGCAGAAGGTGCAATTCCATGGACATCCCCGGGCCGAAATGACATGCTGAAAGGAGAAATATCTGCCCGGCATCGGTAAGGTGTCGATATCCTCGGTGAATTCCGCCTCCGCGGTTCGGATCACGGAACGGTCCTTGCGAAGGGCGAGCCCCTTTACCTCGGCGAGGGCATTACGTTCACCCTTTTCCAAACATCGGATAAGGTTTAAAAAGGTGTATTCGCCCTCCCCTATGACCACAAGGTCAAGGTCGGGGAAATGGGTAAGGAAATGTTCCCAGAGGAATGTGGCGCCGACTCCGCCAAAGACGATCGTAACCTTAGGGTCAAGCTCCTTCGCGATCTTCGCGATCTCTAGCCCGCCCCAGCGGTTGGCATGGAGGATGGAAAAGCCGATTACGTCCGGTTTTTTTTCAACAAGTATCTGCCGGATCCGGTCCGGCGTTCTGTTGATGTTATACCAATTTAAAATTTCAACCGAGTAATTATTCTCTTTGAGCAAGGCCGCGATATAATATATTCCGATAGGTACGGCCCGCACGTCGTCGTCCTGCGGCCGTTCCTCAAGACAATATGGATAAATGAGCAAAATGCGCATGTTTTCTCTTTTCTTTCTCCGAAGGATGGGTAATTTTTAGGCATGGTTCAAAGTTAACGGTTCAAGGGTTCAAGGTTAGGTTCCTGCAGGCCACCATACTCCAAACCTGGAACCGTGAACGTGGAACCTATTGAACCATGCCAATTTTTAAGCCCATTGGATCGAGAATGCAAGGGTAATGTGGGGGCCTTGTGGGACCCACGAGGAAAATTTACGAAGGGGAAACCATCATGAAATATCAAATCGGTGAACCGGGTCGGATTGTTGTGGCACGTTTTAATGACGGGGATGATGTCCTTGCCGAACTGCAGAAAATCGCCCAAGATGAAAATATCAGGGCCGCCTCATTCCATCTGGTGGGTGGAATCAAGCGCGGCCGGTTTGTTGTGGGGCCGGAACGGGAAGAGATGCCGCCCGTGCCCATGTGGAGGGAACTTTCCGAAAGCCATGAACTCGTGGGGTTTGGAACAATTTTCTGGCAAGGCGAGGTCCCCAAGATACATTTCCATGGCGTCTACGGCAAAAGGGACAATGTCAAGACCGGTTGCCTGCGTGAGGCCGCGCAGGTGTTTCTAGTCCTGGAGGCGGTCATTATGGAACTCAAGGGCGTGGACGCCCGGCGGGAATATGATCCGGCCTCAGGGATGGTGCTTCTCAGTATGTGAGATCCACCTTTCAAGGGGTGGTTCGGATTAGCTCCTGGCAATTTTAGTGCTTACACCCCCCAAAAAAAATATGGTAGGCTAGAAGGGAAATAATTTTCATGCCCTTAGTGATTTACGGATTATCTTGTTCGAAAAAACAAAGAAGTGTGTAGCAACACACTGTGTTAACGTAATTATTGCGCCATAAAAATAGAATGTCGAATA
>CAZDYX010000123.1:0-9013 GCA_964509775.1 uncultured Desulfobulbia bacterium
CCGACCTTAAAACACATCGCGGTAAATGTCACACAGGCTTGCCGGAAGGACACGGCCTGCACCCATTACGACCCGACGTACCCAGAAGACGTTGACCCGCACGGAATTAGAGAAAAAACTCAACGAGTAAAGGCAAATCGCAATATCGTCAGTGCGACTTTTTGCGCGACCGAAAATCTTAATAACCCTCCTCATAGCCTAAATTTGGGTTAGTTCCTCACCTCTCCTTCATTTATTCCCTGCCGGAGTAAAAAAACCCTAAAGGATATCCTGCCCCATGACCGTTCTGGCTGCTTCCAATATCTCCGCCGGTTCCACCTTGCCGCCGGTTCTACCGCTGTCGATACCGTATTGACCTTGCAGTGTCAGCAGAGCATGGCCATACTGCAGAAACCGGAGCAACCCTATATGGTTGGCCCGGTTGCTCCTTGAAGCCGGTCGTTTTGACCAAGGTGTTGCCCGGTTGCAGGAGGCCGTGGCCCTTGATCCGGCCACGGCGGTTCTTTGGGAAAAATTGGGAGATGCCCTGATTGCGAAGGGGGATGCTGCCGGCGCGGTCATGGCCTTTGAACGGTGCTATCTGGCCTTGCCGCTCCAGTTTGATGTGCTTCACAAAATGGGAGATTGTCTGCTGCGGGATAACCAGCCGGAAGCGGCCATGGCCGCCTATCAGGCGGTGTTGACGCAAAGTCCGGGCCATCTCGCAGCCGGGCAGAGCGTGGCCGAACCCAGGAAGTAGATGCGGGAGTTAGAAGTCAGGAGACAGGCGCCAAGAGTCAGGGCTGGAAGGGACATTAGCCGGAGGGCCATTATGGGGGGCTGCCCCAATGATATCTGGATATTATGCCCAATTTTCAATGGTGAGTTTTGGTATCCTCTGAAACTCCCTTATATTGTTGGTTACCAAAGTAAGCGAGAGACTGTTGGCATGGGCAGCAATGAGCATATCCATGCAGCCGATTGGTTGACCGATCTTCTCCAGGGATGACCGGATCACGCCATACTGGCAGGCAGCGCGGTCATCAAAAGGGAAGATTTCAAGGGGGGAGACAAAGGCTTGCAGGGCTTCGTTGTTTTACTCCGGTCTGCTGCTTTTGGCAACACCGTATTCAAGCTCGGCCAGGGTGATGGATGAGATGCCAACATCCGCGATCGCCAGGCTGCGAAGTTTTTCCAACACCTGCAAGGGCTTCTTCTTGATAAGATAGATACAGATGTTGGTGTCCAGCATGTAGCGCATCAGAGATCCTCGCGTTGATCCATTGGCGGCTGCTGCCGTTCTTCCATGAAATCGTCGCTGAACAGATCGAGGCTGTCTGTCAGCCCTGTCCATGGATCGTCCTTGGCTGTGAGGATTATATTCTTCCCTACGCGCTTGATGTACACCTCATTGCCTTCAATCTGAAATTCTTTTGGTAGCCTTATCGCCTGGCTGTTGCCGCTTTTGAATATTTTTGCCGTGTTCATTGGTGTGTCTCCTCTAAAATGGCATCCATGGCCTGGTCAACTTCCTTGCCGATTTCCGGCAACTTGGCCTTGGATTGCAGATATGACCACCGGGCCTTTTCCGGCACAAAAAAGGCATTTTCCGCCTTGTATTCGTCCTTGTCTTCCGGATCGGCCCCGGCATATTCGCCTTCGCCGCTTTTCAGCTTATTGAACAGTTCTTCAAAGGCATCAGAGATGTATTTCAGAAATATCAATCCCAGAACGATGTGCTTATATTCCGCGGCATCAATGTTTTTCCTGAGCTTGTCTGCAGATTTCCAGAGCTGCTTTTCCAGCGGTTCTTCCTGGTTATTGTTTTTCTTGGCCTTTGCCATTTATTACTCCAGTTGTTGATTCCATAAAAAAAGGGGGGCCTTGCGGCCCCCCAAACAGCCATGACCCCGAGGGGTGGTCGCCCCAGGGCATGAAAATTATCAGGCGAATACTGAATATCGTACCGCATAACAACAAACCGCAGAAAAAGAGGCCACCCCTTCGACATTCGATGTTACTTGTTCGATATTCTGCGGTTCACTTTGCATTTCCACGGTAAAAAAACACCACGGTTTTCTCAGTCCGAAAGGCCCAACTCCTTCTCCTTGGCGGCCACCGCGAGGCGGGTCTTGATAGCGGTGTCCGAAACCAGGCTCATGGAATCTATACCGCATTCCACGAGGAAGGTGGCAAAATCGGGAAAATCACTGGGCGCCTGGCCGCAGATACCGATCTTCTTGCCCCGGCGCTTGGCGGTCTCAATAACACTTTTTACCATGCTTTTTACTGCGGAGTTACGCTCGTCAAAGATATGGGCCACGAGGTCTGAATCGCGGTCCAGCCCCAGTACGAGTTGGGTGAGGTCGTTTGAACCGATGGAGAAGCCATCGAACACATCGGAGAAGGCATCCGCGGAGATGACGTTGCTCGGGATCTCGCACATCACGTAGACCTCAAGGCCATTATCACCCTGAACCAGGCCGAACTCCCTAAGCACCTGGATGACCTTACGGCCTTCCTCCGGGGTCCGGCAGAAGGGCACCATGAGTTTCACATTGGTAAGCCCCATCTCGTTTCGTACCTTAAGAAGGGCCTGGCATTCCAGGCCAAAGGCGGGCTTATAGCGCTCATCATAATAGCGGGAGGCGCCCCGCCAGCCGATCATGGGGTTACTCTCCTCCGGCTCATAGAGTTTTCCGCCCACCAGGTTGGCGTATTCATTGCTCTTGAAATCGGAAAGCCGCACGATCACGTCCTTGGGATAAAAACCGGCGCCGATCCGGCCCACACCCTCGGCCAGTTTATCGATGAAAAACTGCTTTTTGTCGTCGGGATAGGCGCTCGTCCGGGCATTGATCGTATTTACGATCTTTTCCACGGCGGCATCACCGGCCGCGGCCCGGGATTTGAGATCATCGAAATTATAGAGGGCCAGGGGGTGGATGCCGATATGGGAATTGATGATAAACTCCTCCCGGGCAAGCCCCACGCCATCGTTGGGGATCTGGCATTCGCTGAAGGCCTTTTCCGGGATGCCGACGTTTAACATGATCTTGGTCTTGGTCTTGGGGATGGTGGCAAGGTCAAGCCGCTCGACCTCAAAGGGCAATAACCCCTCATAGATGTTGCCGGACTCGCCCTCGGAACAGGATACGGTAATCGGGGTGCCGGTCTTTATGAGTTCGGTGCCTTTTTCCGTTCCTATTACGCAGGGAATCCCCAACTCCCGGGAAATGATGGCGGCATGACAAGTCCGCCCCCCCCGGTTGGTGACAATGGCGCTCGCGATCTTCATGATGGGTTCCCAGTCCGGATCGGTCATATCCGTGACCAGGACCTCGCCCTTTTTAAACTTGCCGATATCGGCGGTGTCTTTGATAACATGGGCCACGCCCTGGCCGATCTTGGTGCCCACGGCCTGGCCGATCACCAGGATTTTACCCGTTCCCCTGAGTATATAGGTTTCCATGGTCTTCATCTGGGAATGGACGGTCTCGGGCCGGGCCTGGACGATGAAGAGCCTGCCGGTCCCCACCTTTTTGCCGTCGCCGTCCTTGGCCCACTCGATATCCATCGCCTTATTATAGTGGTCCTCAATAATACAGGCCCACCTGGCAAGCTGGAGGATCTCGTCGTCGTTTATGACATAAGAACCCCGTTCGGCAGCTGTGGTCTCAATATTTGTCACCGGCCGATCAGAGCCTGCCTCGGGGTTATAGATCATCTTGATTTCCTTGCTTCCCACCCGTTTGCCGACAATAGGGCGTTTCCCCTGGTGCAGGGTGGGTTTGAATACATAATATTCATCAGGGTTGACCGCGCCCTGTACCACATTTTCGCCCAATCCCCAGGCCGCGGTAATAAATACCGCATCCTTGAAGCCGCTCTCGGTATCGATGGAAAACAAGACCCCGGAACTGGCCGAATCACTGCGTACCATCTTTTGGACCACAATGGAGAGATACACATCGAACTGGCCGAACCCCTTGTCATGCCGGTAGGAAATGGCCCGGTTGGTAAAGAGACTGGCAAAACAGCGGCGGCAGGCATCAATCAGGGCATCCTCGCCCTGGATATTCAAATAGGTCTCCTGCTGGCCGGCAAAGGAGGCATCGGGCAGATCTTCCGCCGTGGCCGAGGAACGGACGGCCACATCCAGCCCCAAGCCGTACTCTTTCTCCATTTTCTTGTAGGCCGCCCCGATTTCTTTACGGAGATCATCCGGGAATGGCGCGTTACGGATAATGTTTCGCACCTTTTCCCCGCGGGAGGAAAGGTTCTGCATATCATGGGTGTCCAGACCGGCCAGGGCCTCGCGGACCGCATCCTCTATCCCTGCTGTTTTAATAAGATGTCGGTAGGCTAGGGCAGTAATTGCAAAACCATGCGGAACCGCAACTCCCTTACTCGACAGCTTTTGGTACATCTCCCCCAACGAGGCGTTTTTCCCGCCTACCAGGGGTACATCATTGATACCAATTTCTTCAAACCAGAGTATGAACGCCTTCTCGTCTCTTTCTCCCATCTACTTTTCTCCCTCCAGGCTTTTAGATAATTTCATAAGGCAGGCTCGGCAAACCGTTTTCCCTGTTCGCCGATACCACAATGCCACCAGGTCTTACAGGTCATGTAAATTGTATATCTGATCTTGCATCCCAGTCAACACAAACATACAATATTAAAATTTTGCCTTGAGCAAGGGACAAGTTTAAACTTATACTAAGTTATAGGGGTGTTTGCGATGATTGTGAAAAAAAATCGTAACCGTTCACCAGGTAATGGTAGGGGCGGGTTTGAAACCCGCCCAAACAGGTGACCAACAAACGTGGGTGAACGGTTACAAAAAATCAAACAGATCAACTTGCCGGTTCGAGAAGGCAGAGAGACATACGCACGTTATCACAGACGTCACCTTTTTTGCGGGGCCGACATCTGTGATCCTGGTTTCGTAACGTTAGTTAACGAGAGGAGATGTATGGAACAGAAGAGAGGAGGGCAGGAACTTAAGCTTATCACTTGTATCGTACAACGGGGTAAGGCCGAAAAGGTCGTTGATGCCGCCCTTGAGGCTGGTGCCGGCGGAGTGACCTGGTTCTATGGCCGGGGGACCGGGGTCCGCCAGAAACTCGGGATTATGGGCAAGTTTATCTCCCCGGACAAAGAGATATTACTGATCGCTATCACCAGTGACAAGGTGAATAAGGTTTTTGATGCCATAGTCAAGATTGCCCGGCTGGAAGAAAAAGGACAGGGTTTCGCCTTTGTCCATACAATTGATAAGGCGGTAGGATTCTGACTACCGGGCTGTTGGCCGGGGACATGCCTCATGATTTGGGAAGCGTTTATTACTGCCCATGATTAAAAATGTCGTTATATCACTCATCCTTTTGGTGTTGCTACGATTTTCCCTGGGAATCGAGAGTGCGGAACTCTATCGCCAGGCGCTGCATCTCATTGGCAATTATGCGCACCCCTTTGTGATGGTCGGGGTGCTGAGTTCTGTTGCTTTTGTGTTGTTGTCATTGTTAATCAACCGGGGGACACTATTTGCGCTGCTTCACAATGTCGTACACCTGGTCTTTCTCTGGAGCCGGTTTTTGGTCGCCTTTTGCATGGTATCCATCGTTTTGGTCTGGCATTTTCTGAGGGAGAACCTCCTCTTTGATCTTGGTTATCTCGTCCTGATGGTGCCCTAGATTCTCTTTGCCTCCTCAACCATATCCATGCTCCTCCAGGATTTCAACTTTCCGGTCAAACGGGTCGTGCTGGAAAGCATCGCCCTTCCCATTATGGTGGCCATCGTGACGGTTATCCTCAATTTGTTCGGTCGTTGATCGCCCCCTCCGGACATGAGATGCCTCTCGCCACCGATGGATGGGTCAAAGTTAACCCACCAGACCTCGTGCCGTTTCAAGGTAGACCTCAAGGGGATAACCTTTCAGATTATGGCAATTGTTATCGACGTAGACGGATTAACGGACGAGCAAATTGAGAAATTTAATCTTGAACGGCTGAATCTTACCCTTAGACAATCCTTGGCACCGCTTGGCAGAAAGACCATCTCCTTCAACAAAGAAAGAGAGAATCTTAGAAAACAGGTCACATTGTAATTACAGGCCAAGGAGACGTCAAGGAGATTTCTAAGGAGATTTCTAAGGGACATTATTTACTCAGCTTGCAATCTCCCCTTGAAATCACGAGCCGGGAATAAGCTGCTGCCGCAGGCTTCGTTCGATGTGCACCGGCTGTTTGATAAGCCCCTGCTTCAACATGATGGCCTCGGTCTCCTGCCATGCGGCTAGGGAGATCTTGCCCGCGGGAAAGCCGGGTTCGGGGATAACGAGTTTCCGGGTGGCCGCAATTTGCCTGGCAATGATTGCCGGGTCGGTTTGCGGATCTAACTTCTTGACCGCCTGGGTCGCCTTTGTCTCATTGGCCGGGTCAAGGGCCTCTGTCCATCCCTTCATGACCGCCTGCACCATGTGTTCGCACAACTGCTGCTGGGCAGTATAGAATTTGGCCGTGGTGATGACCGAATTTGCCACAAAATGGATGCCATGCGCCCCCGGATCAAAGAAGTCCGTCTCTTCGCCGGCCGCTTTCATCTTGTTGGCAATGGCCACGCCCTCCACATTACGATAGGTGGGCCAAAGATCCACCCTTCCCTCGAAAAAAGGCGTGTAATCGCGCCGCGCGCTGCTTACGAAAAGTTCATCCTGGGTTAACCGGTAACTGGCCAGGAAGGCCTTAAAGATCGCCTCGTCATTACCGCCGTAGGTGATCGCTACCCGTTTGCCTTTGAGATCCGACGGCGTATTGAGGGTGATTGCGTTTTTTCGAAAAATCCATTGGAGCGGGTTTTCCTGGAAGATCTGGGCCAGGACCACAAGGTCAGCGCCTTTGGCAAGGGCGGCGATGACCTGATCACCGGAGGCCACCCCGAATTGGCAGTTCCCGAGTTCAAGCTCGTTGATCACGTTATACTCCGGCCCCCCTGCCTTGACCGTCACCTTAAGCCCCTCTTTTTCAAAGATACCGTACCTCGAGGCGTACAATTCGCCCACGGTTCCGGCATTATAGATCCATTTCAGCCGATAGACGATCTCTTCGGAAAGGCCCGACCCCTTTTTCCCGCAGGCAATGACCAGGCCGAGTACCAGGACTATGATCGAGATCAGGGCGATGACCCGGTTAGGTCTTCCGGGTCGCATGGAGGTGATCATCATGGTATATCCGGATGTTTTTTAAAGGTAGAGAAGGTACCACCCATGATGCGGACAGCGAACCAGGCGGTGAGCCCTTCCAGCAAGGAAAAATACAGGGAGGAACAGAGACCGATCACAAAGAGTGACACCAGGATGTTGGCCATGTCGCTTTGATAGAGGGCGAGACGGATCATGTAGCCGACACCCTTGTCCGCGGCAATAAATTCCGCCACGATGGTGCCTACCATGGCAAGCGTTGCGGTTCCCACCACCACGGTGACGATCTTATTGATATTTTCAAAGGCCCGAACCTTGATTTCGAGCCGCCAGTTGTAGCGCCCGGTGACGACGAAAAAGTGCTCCACCTCCGGTACCGGCTCGGTAAGGATGCCAAGGAAGGCAAGCAGAAGCGGAAAATAACAGATCAGGGCGCCGATGATCAGACGGGAGAGCATCCCGTCGCCCACCAGAATAAAGATGATCGGGGCGATTGCCACAATGGGAAAGGCCTGGACATTGTAGGCGGTGGTCTTGATCGTGGCGCCCATCCAGTTATGCAGCCGGCCAAGGATAGCCACCAGGGCAGCGATCACTATTGAAAGGCCATGGCCCAAAACAGCGATACTGAGTGTATCCAGGGTCTCCACACTATAAAGAAGAAACATCTCCCGAGCCGTGGCAATAAGGGCAGGGACGCCGGGGATGACATAATCGGATAATCCCCGGGCATGTTTGTAGCATATCAAGACCGCAAGACCGGTCAGGTAGATGAGAATGAACTGGGCAACCCTTTTATGAGGCGCGAAGAATCTGCCCGACAATTTGTCCAACCTTGGCCTCCGTTTCTTTGTGGCCGCACTCTTTAAGCCTCTGGATATCAAATCCCGGAATGGTGATCATCTGCCTGGCATCGTTGGGCCGAGAGGTGAGGATGTGAATCTCCCGACAGAATCTTGCCACCTCCAGAACATTGTGGGAGATGTACAAAAAGGTCTTGTGGGGAAAACGTTCCTTGATCATGATGATGATACGATGGCGCGTGGCCTCATCTACATTGCCTAGGCTTTCATCCATGATGAGGAAGGTAAAGGACTGCATCAGATAGCGGAGAAGATTCAACCGGTTTTGCTGGCCCAGCGAGAGCTCCCTGAATCTGTGGTCGCAAAGCCGATCGAGACCGAAGAGCTCCATAAGTCCGACCGCAGCAGCAGGGTCGCAGCTTACCGCCTTGAGGTGCTCACCCACTGAGCACCAGCCCGGCAAACGTTCCTGGTTATAGGTGTATAGAACGGGCTGCGCATTACTGGCCTCGATCTCGCCCTCATAGTTTTTTATCAGCCCGGCCAAAATTCGGGCCAGGGTCGTTTTGCCCACCCCTGACTGGCCAAAAAGCCCGTGGAAACCGGGGCCGGAAATATCCATGCTAAGACGGATAAAAATCGGGGTTCCGGTTTTCGGGTACCGGTATGACAGGTCTTTTATTTTAACTTTCATCGTGGCCGACTATAACAAAAAAATACCAACAAAAAAAGAAGCGGGTTGACCTTAATTCATTTGTCGAATCGAAAAATCGACCTTGATCATTGTTTTTGCCAGGCCGATAATATAATCTCAAAAGATCGCATTGACAAAATTCTGTCAGAAAAGTAATTGTTCTGTTTATCCTTTTTGGCTTGATGGCTTGATGTCTTCCCCTAAAAGAGCGATTAGCCTTAGGATTACAAGCTGTTGCATTGCGCGCCCCTTCACCCAAAACAGGTGATGGTAAAAATTTTCGGCTCATCGCGGATTAGTGGGAAACCACCTTGAGATACGTCCAACTTTTT
>CAZDYX010000124.1:0-4306 GCA_964509775.1 uncultured Desulfobulbia bacterium
ATCGGATCATCCCTTCCGGCCCAAGATGTTGATCCAAGGCCTTAAGCCCCCTATACCGGATTTCCTCAAGGGTCATAGCTTCAGTTTCCATATGAACGAACCTCCATAAGCCAGGTTAAAGGATTTTTGACCGGGGTCACAAGCTGGCTGCCAACACGATTCGCCAGACGTAGGAGTTTATCATCCGTGGTCAGAAAGACATCTACGCCACTATTTTCAGCACAAGCCAGATGAAGGGCATCATAGGGATCAAACCCGATTTTTCCCAGGGTGGCTGCCCGGCTGATAACCGCCTCTTCAATAATGATCTTATGATCAGCGTGAGAGAGTAGCATCTCTAGCCGACGTCTCCGTTCGGCATCCGACGTCTGTCTCACTTCATATTCGACCACCTCACTGCTGAACCACTCCCATTTTTTTGATCGGATATACTTCAGGATCAAAAGGATAGATTCGGCTTCAAGATGTATCCGATCCTGAGTCTGATCGTCAAATGGCCGATTAAGGCAACAGACATCCAGATAAAGTTTCATATTAGTTAGAGCCTGATGACTTCATAAAATTCTCTCTCGGGGCAGCCACTTCTATTCTTTCTCGATCTTAGGGGTGTTGTCAAGTAAGGCAAAGAAAATCACCTGGGAAAAAATAATATCTGGTGCCCGCCATTTTAGGCAGGCACCAGGTTTTTTCAGTTCTCCCCCAGCATCTCGAGCAGAAACGTTGATTGTTTCACTGCTCTGCCGAGATACTTCTGGGGGTAACTGAGATATAATAGATTCATTGCCCGAGAAATTCCAACAAATGCGACCCTCCTTTCTTCCTCGATATCGCCTTGTTTGCTGGGTAGTATTCCCTCGATCATACCGATGATGAACACGACTGGAAATTCCAGCCCTTTCGATTTATGGATGCTCATAAGTGAGATTCCATCCTTTCTGTTGCTCATCTCCTCCTGAAAGGAATCGGTATAGTTGAGCAACGCCCCGATGTCAGCATATTTGCCCGCAGCAATCTGTAGCTGATTGATATTGGCGATTTTGCTGTCATCTGGCCGCATGATGCTGTCCTCAGTGATATGACGGTCATATTCAAGACCCTCACGTAAGAGGTAGATTAACTCGGAAGGCTCCATTATCTTAGCATCTTTGACTAATGGACCGAGCAGCCCAAGGAACTCCCGGATATACTTTCTTTGGTATGGCACCTCGATCGGCATGTTTTTCAATGCCTCATAAAGGTGGAGGTTGTTTTCCTCGGCATACCCTTCAAGATCCTTCATGAACCGTTGCCCAATGTAACGGTTAGGCTTATTGATGATAGCCCTGAGGGCCTCATCGCCATCATCCGTATTGGGATCATGGATTAGCCGCAGGTAATCGAGAAGTGTCTTTACTTCGGGACGCTGGTAGAAGTTCATACCATTTTCAATATGATATGGGATCTTCTGGCGCGAAAACTCCTCCTCGATCACCCGTGACTGGCTGTTTGCCCGGTAGAGGACTGCAATGTCCTTACAGGTAAAGCCTCGCCTGGAGATAAGGTCCCTGATCTCGGTCAAGACCTTTATTGCCTCATCTTCCTCATTGGCGGCATCGATAACGATCATATCCTCTCCATCGTTATTGACGCTTTTTAGGGTCTTCTCGATCTTTTTTGAATTATGCTCGATTAACCGCTGACAGACATTGATTATCTGGGGGGTGGACCGGTAATTCATGTCGAGAATGAACTGTTTGCACGATGGGTACACTTGCTTAAAGTTCAAGATATTTGAAATGGAGGCCCCGGTGAATCCGAAAATAGACTGTTGGTCGTAGCCACAGATCCAGAAACTGGAACCGTTTCGCGCGGCCACATCGCCGATTAAGAGATTTAAAATCTCCATTTGGGCGGGATTTGTGTCCTGGAACTCGTCGATCAGGACGTGTTTAAAGGTTTGCTGGCATCGCTCAAGGATCTCGTTGTTTCCCTTGAGAAGCTTATGGGTCTCGGTTAACAGGTCGTTAAAGTCCAAGAGCATTCGCTTTCGTTTCTCTTCTTCGTAGGCCGCATAAATATCAGCGATCTTTTGCATGGTGTCTTCACCTTCATAAAGATCCCCGAACTCAGCAGGCGAGACGAGATTGTTTTTGGCAAGGCCTATCTCTTGTAACACCATGCCGATTGGTAGATTTTTAATCTTCTTTTTCTTTATGATCTTACGGAGAAACCTCATCTGCTCCTCACCGGAGAGGATCTCAAAGACCTTGCCTTCGTTACGTAAAAGTCCATGGCAGAAGCTGTGAATCGTAGTAAGTATTACCCTTGATGCCTTTTCACCCAGGATGGGTTGAATTTTTATCCTCATGGCATGGGCGGCATTACGGGTAAAGGTTAGCCCAAGAATGTTCTCGGGCATCACCCCCTTTTTGATAAGGTTGGCTATTCGATAACTCATGGTCAATGTTTTGCCAGAACCGGGAACAGCGACCACGCTTGCAATACCGTTGTGGAAGTTGGCAGCCTTTTTCTGTGCCTCATTTAAGCTGATCATTGGTCCTCCTTTTGTAGAAACCAATTTTCACAGTGGCTCTTAAATGCACAGGTTGGGCAGCGCCAGGAATTCTCATTGGGGAGAAATACCCCATTTTTGATTCCTTTCAGCACCGCCTTGATCGTTCTGGTTGCCCGTTGCTCATTCTCCTCGGTCCGCAGGGTATAATACTGCTCGAACTTCGGGGTTTTGGTTTTTATGAGGCAGTCGAACTTCAAGAGGATCTCACGGTCTGAATAACCGTTTCTCCTGGCCGCCATATAATAGATGGTAAGCTGGAAGTTTTTATCGATTTCCTCGTTTGAATAGGCGCGGCTGGCTGTTTTATGATCAGTAATAATGATCGTGCCGCGCTCGTCTTCCTCGACAAGGTCCATGATCCCGATGATCGGGAGATTGACCCCATCGATTTCCATCCTAAATGGTTCTTCGATAGCCAGGATATTGAAATTCTCGGAGACATATTTTTCGGCATAGACCGTAAGTAGCCTCTTTCCTTCCTCCAGGAGAGAATTGAAGGTGTTGCCATTCTTGAAGGAGACTTGTTTTTCCTTCTCGAAGGTTTCCTTCCAATATTTCTCAAAGAGTTTTAAGAATTCTTCTTTGGGAATTATTTCGCCGAACATCTTCCGTTGGTGGAATTCAGCAAGGACCAGATGGACCGATGACCCAAATATCAGGACATCGGCTACCGATTCTTTCTTGATTCCATCCACTCGGAAAAATTTGTATTGGAGTCCGCACTCGATGTAATCGGTAATTGCGGACGCCGATAGATGCGGTTTTTTGCGAAGTTCCATGATATCCATATGTTGATCTCCTGATGCGCGAGGACGAACGTTTCCCGTTATGGCCCCGCGCATTTATGATTGTGGTAAAGTTAGATTGACCGCGTGATAACGTGGTTATAGACGCCCATGCCCCAGGTATAGGTATAGAGGCATGAGACCAGCAGGATGCCCCATTGCTGATTGGCAATGCTTACATAGATCCAGAATGGCTGGGCAAGGAATCCAAGAATGAATCCCATCCTCCGCCATTCTTCTTTACGTGCAAGGCACCAGATGGAGCTTCCGCCAAGTATCAGGATAAAGACTTGTGCGATGTTTTCCATACTGTCCCTCCGTTAGCCGGAATATTTATCCGCTGCATGTAATACACCGGCATTGATTGAATTTTTAATCATGATTATCGACCAATGCTCAATGAATCCAGCAGCCAGGAATTTATGATTCCAGTAGAAAGGCAAGCCAGCCTGTAGCCTGTCCGAAAACTCTATGAGAGTGGCAATTTTCTTGCCGCGAACGAAGCGTGAACGGTCTGCCTTGACATTAATGCCAGTTGGTTCAGGTTCCATACGTTACTCCTTTACCGAGGCCCTTAGAGGGCCCCGGTTATGTTTTCCGTCAAGCTGATTGCTGGAGATTGCGGATGAACGATGCAGCCTCAGTGGGGCCTATATGTTGGTACTTTACCCCAAAGAGTTCAATCGCCATCTCCTCCAAGGATTGAGAGGTTATCCCTCTTCGCTTGGCAAGGTTCTCGATCGCTTTAAGCTGGGCGATTGATGGCGCATTGTTGTTTTCCGGTTTCTTTAATGGAATCGGCTCAGCAGGTGGTTTTTGTTCACTTGCTTCTTGCGCGACTTCTTCTTTCTTTTGAGGCGGTTTTGCCCCATTTCCATTATTGTTCCCGGATTTTTTTATCCGAGTGACCTTGCCTGAATCTTCTTTGGTATCACACAAATTTACTAATCCTGATTATTATAAAAAA
>CAZDYX010000124.1:4316-8915 GCA_964509775.1 uncultured Desulfobulbia bacterium
CACCTCGTCATAGTTGCCAAGCTCTTCAAGGCAGGTCATACCGATATTGGTCATATCGCGTAATGCTCTTCCCTTGGCACGTGTCGCTGCCATTCGTAAAATATGGCCGACGATTTTTTTGTTCACGTTATTTGGATTGGCATCTCCCCATTCGGTGAAAAGTTCTCCGGCAGCGGATTCAACCACTGCCTTACAAATGGCCTCCTGGCCGTTTTCCTTGGTCGGAAATTGCTCCGGTTCGACATAGATACTTTTAATCCCTATCTGATGGGCAAGATCCAAGAGACCGGCATAGAGGACAAAGTCCTTACCCTGGATGTTGGTAATGAACCGTTCGTCAAGCCTTGGTGACTCTCGCTCTGGTTCAAGTTTTCTTTCAAGTTGTTGCACGGACATCGATATCCTCCTTTATGGTTAAAATGGTGCGGTTTCCTCGCCTTGGTCTTCAACCTCATTCTCTTTGTCAGTGCCTGTAAAACCTCGTCCATCAGTCTTGAGGAACTCGATTTTATTGGCGATGAGCCGCAACGTAGTTCGTTTCTCGCCTTGTTCGGTCTCCCAATTCTCTTGATCGAGGACTGCGGCAATAGTTATCTTTGCCCCTTTATGGAGATACTTCTCCGAAACTTCGGCCAGTTTATTAAAACAGGTCACCTTGACCCAACTGGTCTTATCCTTCATTGATTTGAAGGCAAGATTGAAAGAGGCGATGGCTTTACCATCAGGGCTCCAGAATATCTTTGGATCAGCCCCGAGGTTTCCGGTTAAAATGCAGTGGTTCATAATTTCTCCTTTTTAGAGTGGTTTTGGCCGATTAATAGCCACATTCGGCACAGATTATTCTTAATTTCCTGCCATTACGAATGGTCAGGTCATTACCAAGATATTGGCCAAAGGTTATGTGATGGCCGCAATCCAACCGGAATTTCTTCCCATCCAGAATACGAATGAGAATATCCCTCAATACCTCCGGTTCTTGATATTGATCACGTTCATGTTTGTTCATGATTTCATCCCTTAATAATGGGGAAACCCGCAGGAACGATTCCCGCAGGCCCCCCAAGACAGGTTACGCGGCAAGCTGGAGTTTTCTTCTTGGTATATCCACGATTGCCTCATCGATTGCGGTTTTGAGATTGCTCATCTGTTTTTTGATCTGTTCACGAAGGCCGCCGTTATATTTGAGGTTGTAGGCCGAGACCCCGTTAACGACTGTACGCGCCTGCTTGGTAAGACCTCGCAGTCGTTCGTCATCAAAGAGGTTCTTCGTTTCAAACTCCTCAAGAAATTCGTGCAGCTTATTGAACATGGAGCTATTGAGGGCCTTTGGTTTATTGCCATTGGCACTCAATCTCTCAACCAGGTTTTGAACCACCTCGCCAAATTCCTCGGCAAGAGCGGTTGAGGCAAGCTCTCTTGTCTCAGTCATCATCTGGATGAACTTTTGCTTTTCCCTCTCATAGATCTCAGGGCTCAATATCGAGCTTTTTCCTGGAAGATCCAGAGTGAAAAATCGCCACTCGAAGTTGAACTTGGTGCGAATATCGATCGGGTAATCCGAGTCGTTGAAAAGATCGCCAAGGATGATTTTTGCCTCTTCCCTGGCCGAGTAATACATCGACTCGAACTCATTGACCTTATCCCACAACTTTTCTTTGTAGCTCTGGAGGCCCTCGTCGATCATGGCGAGAGACTCCTTGGGGATGAGGTAAATGGATGTAATCGGAAATGGTAGTGCGTAGCGCTGCACAAAGGCCCTTGATTGAAGAATCACGGTGCGGAACGGGCCGAGTAACTCGGGATTGACAAGGAATTTTTTTCCTTTCAACCATTCGTTACCCTGGCCGAGTTTGCTCATAATACTTGAGTCGATCATGCGTGAGCCTTGCCATACCGAAGATGAGAGTTGAATGAGACATGCTTTCTGAAAAACGTTATCCATAAAATCCTCCAAGTTATCCGCAAAGCGGTAGATGTTTTTTGATTATCTTCTTTGCCTTCTGGTAATACGCCGGGACCAGTTGCTTTGCCTTTTCCAGGCCAAGCAGGTCCTTGATGAACTGACTCTCCTTGAGGCAGGCTTCTCCCTGGAAGCCGGTGGTTTCGATACGCACCTCGCCATCATTGGAGATGTCGATGATGATTTTCTTCATCTCGCACCTCTTGTTATTTTTTAATAGGGGAAGTAGTTCGGGAATGGTGGGTCAAACGGTCATGACGAGACGGATACTTTTATCCATTTTCTTTTCCTGGATTCGGTATCCCTTGATTCTCGCTTCTTGATTGACCCGTTCGATCGTGTAGGCTTGTTTGAGTTTGCCGAGACCTTTGCCAAGGACCTTTTCAAGTTTCCCTGCTCTCCAGTAGTCATAGAGAAGCCGGTACTTGTTGCCGGTCTTGACAATGCCAATTTCATAGTTAGCGCCAGGTACGCGGATGGCGTGATCACACTTGCCGAGGTCATCAATTGAGATTCCCTCTGGCAATGGTGTGTCACCGACCCACTTTCCGTACCAGGTGTATGTTTTTTGGCCCTCGCAAAATTTAAGTTGTAAACGCTGACATGCTTTCTTGAGCATATCGATAGAGTTGATTTCAAGCTCGATCGTGCTGATATGGCTCAAATCTTATTCACCTCCTTTTTTAAGTTTTCTGATTTTTTGATCTGGATCGGGCACAGTCAGCGTATTAGCCGGCCTTGCCCTTACTTTTGCCCAGTTTTGTAGTGCCTTGACCTCTTCCCGCATGGTGCGGGCAAGCGGCACTATCGATTTCAACGCCAAATCGAGGCCATCAAAGAGTGAATCCTTGACAAGCTGTTCGATCTCAGCGCCGGTGAACTCATTGAGGTTATCCGCATGCTCTAACGGAATTTCCGTCTTGTACTTGCGGTTCATGATCCTCAATATTTCTCTACGTTCCTCAGAAGAGGGAAGGTCCACGAAGAACGTGGCGTCAAATCTTCCCGCCCTAATGAACTCAGGTGGTAATGCCGAGATGTTGTTTGCGGTGGCCATCACCAGCACAGGAGTTGTTGTTTCCTGTAACCAGGTTAGGAAGTGTCCGAACATACCTGCTGTAGTTCCAGCGTCGGTTTCGCCACTACTTTTGGTCCCTGCAAACGCCTTCTCTACTTCATCCAGCCAGATAACGGCTTCCCCGAATGCGTCAATGACCTTGGTCGCTTCACGCATTCTTCGTTCCGATTCCCCTACAAGGGAATTTTTTAGGCTAGAGGGGTCAAGTCTGATTAAGGGCCAACCTAAAATTGAGGCTGACGCCTTACATGAGAGACTCTTTCCGGTACCAGGAATACCCACAAGGAGTATCCCTTTAGGTCGAGGCAGATTTGCCTGTTCCCCGTTGAATGCTTTTAGACGGCTTTGGATAAAATTCTTTAAATTGCCTAATCCTCCAACGTCTCCGATTTCCGCCGGTGGCCAGAACTCCATCAGGCCTGATTTCCGAATCATTTGTGCCTTCGATTCAGAAATCACCCTGGTAGAGACATAGCCTTGACGGATGATACTTAAAGCGTAGGCGCATTCCGCCTGAAACTCCGTGAGACCTTTAGCGGCACGCGATGCGGCGCGATTCGGTTTCACATTAACAGACCTTGAGAGGTCTTTTTGAATCTGGTGAAGCTCCTCCTCACCCGGTAACGGTAAGTCAACGATAGTGAATAGGTGCTCCACCTCAGGGCGAAGCAGGAGCAGTGGTGATAAGACGATCAGGGCGCAACCCGTCGCCTTCCAGATAAATACCCCGTTCTGGATAGCCTGGATAAGTCGATAATCTTCTAGGAATAGGTGTAGGTTATGGGCAATGAGGGCCGTGTCCTTTTGAGTGTTTAGAAAATTTATCGCTTCCACAGGGTCTATCAGGTCGTTTACCATCTGGTTCCCGCCTGCTTTCCTTATCCCCCGCAGGCAATCCCAGGCGAGAAATGTCCATTTATCGCATAAGATCGCCTTTTCGCCCCGCTCGGGTTCCGGAGTTAACAGGTAGATGGCTGGAGTGCCGGACTTCAGGTAGTCTTGTAGCATTCTTGTCTCCTTTTTTTCATGGTTAATTGGTGAAAATTCTCCCATAAACTAAAAAACACCTATTTGTCCCCTGCCATCTCATGAGGGGCATAAGACGGCAGAGGACAAATAGGTGTCTTCGGCTAACATATTAATTTCTATATATATTTGTTGAATATGAAAAAATATAAGTCGATTTGCCAGGACGATCAGTTATTAAGGTAAGCGCTCAAACAACCCCACCTTCCCATACCGAAAAAAACATGCCTTGATGCAACAATTCCAAGACAGAAGGTTGCATTGAATGGTGTTAAACTGTTTCGACAACAAATGAGAGAGGGTCTGCCTTCATGTCGTGGCTAGAAAATGAACTATGAAGAAAGGAAGCAGAAGCCAGTGATTCCCATTCAAGATTTATTGAACAGAATCCGGTGGGATAAGGAGTTCGGTCAGGGAACCTTTGTCATTGGGTACTATGATCGGATGGAAGACAGGATTGTCGCCATCCCTTTTGAAGAGATAGTGTACACGGGGTACAAATTCTCTTTCGTGGTCATTGGCAATTACGGTGAAT
>CAZDYX010000125.1:0-8870 GCA_964509775.1 uncultured Desulfobulbia bacterium
CGTCTGGTGAATGCCGATATCACGGTGATCGCCGAGCAGCCCAAGCTTTCTCCCTATTTTCCCTCCATGCAGGAAAACCTTGCCCGTATCTGCAAGACAGAAAGGGAAAGGATCAATCTCAAGGCCACCACCACCGAGGCCATGGGTTTTGAGGGCCGGCAGGAAGGGATAAGCGCGCAGGCCGTGGTGCTCCTGGCCGGGAAATGATACCTGCCAGGGGACAAAGAAAACCGCCGGTGCGGATGTCCCCCTCACCGGTAATGTTGACCCACGACCCGCAGGAGCATCTCCCCGGCAAGAAAGAGCGCATACCCCCCCATGGCAATTGACCATGACCAGGCATAGAACTGTGTTACAGAGTGATAAGGCGGTTTTTCCTGTTGGAAGGCGATTATTTTCAGGGGATATGAAAAAAATATTGGGAGAAGTGAAAGTAGCGGTGTAAAATATCGACCTTGCATTCCCGGCAGACCCCCGGATCCGACCGGCGCCCACCACAGGTACATGAGGGTCAAGACAAGGCCAAGGGAGAGAAGGAAGACCACGGCGGACCATCCCCGGATAAAGAAGGTGAGCCGCACCCGGTTGTCTGCGTCCACAATGCTTACTGCTGCGAGCAAGACGGTGTGCATAAGGACAAGGCTGTCCGTTGCCGGCAGGTCGAGCCAGCCGAGCGTCCCGATCAGTTCATGGAGGTACTGGTAGCCATGGGCGGCCAGGTCATGAATCAGGATGGAGAGGTAGGGCCCGGGATGAGCGGCAATCCAACCGAGCTGCGCCTTAGCGTTGCAGCCGGCGATCATGGGTGTGTAGTTCGCATTCATGACCAGCGTTGCCCACCAGCCAGCAGTAGCCCAACCGAGGGCCGGGAGCCAGTAGCGGACCAGCCGGCGGTGGGAAGGCTTGAGGAAGCTCTCGGCGGGAATCACCCAGTTGAGAAGCGCAAGCGGCAGGTATGCCTGCTTGCATAAACACAGCGCGACCGTTGTAACGCCAAGCCGGACAATGTCCGTGGTCCCGATCTTTCGCCCCGGCACACAGGCGCATTCCAGCACCAGGGCCGCATGGAACATGGCAAGGGCATTGATGAATCCGTCCGCTGACATACCGGCGCGCTGGTAGGAAATCACCGGCGTCATGGCTATCAGGAAAAAGGCCCATCTGCCGAAGGGAACAAGGCGGATGGCATGGAAGGTCAGGCCTAGCGCCAGAAGAAGTCCGCCAAGACGGCCAAGATACATGAGGATGAGGGGCGACTGTGTCCACCAGCGGCCACAGGCAATGCCCGCGGACATGCCGAGATAGGGCACGGGCGCATAGAGGACAGTAGGAAAGGAGACATAGCCGACATCGTGCGCATCGATGCGAAGCGCTGCCATGAGGCGCAGAAAGTCAACCGCGTCTTGCCAGGGTTTCGGTTCCCTGGTCGGCAGGCCGAAGAAGCCCTCGGTTTCCCAGGTCAGCCGTTGCAGATTATTAGGGACTTCATCGCCCAGGCCGTTTCCGAACAACCGGCCCTCGGCAAGGAGGTAGGCCCGGTAGAAATGACGCCATTCGTCCGCAACCTGAAAAGGCGGCAGCAACATGAGTAGTGTCAGGCCGCTCATAAGCCCTATGAGAAGGAATAATTTCGCGGGATCACGCCACCAACTTTGGAAAGGTGCTGATCCATTCATGCCTGCAGTGTGTTTTTCCCATCGCATGACAACAAATAACCTCTTGGAATCATAATGAAAGACTTGAAAAACCAGGGTGGCGCAGCCATTAATGTCTCATCCACCGCTCTGAGCTGTGATCTGCAAGTATCCCGTGTTGTTGATCCAGTGCAATGTCGGGCTGACACAAACTCTCCATGCGTCGGCCGCAAGACAAGTGCTGGTGGCGGGCGTTCGATAATCGCTGCGGCTTACGAAGGGGTTAATCGTCAGGAACACCTTCAGGCCACCATCAACCATTTTGATGACCTCTCCTCGGATTATGACCATTATGCCCTGAAACGCCAGGCCTATCTGCATGCCGTTGACCGCATTATCCTGGGGGAGATCGGCCGGCGCAATCCCTGCACCTGCCTTGATGTCGGGTGCGGCACCGGTCGGCTTCTCAGTCAGATCAAGGAGGTCTTTCCCGCGAGTCGTGGCTTTGGTATCGATCTTTCCCCACAGATGATCGAGATCTGCCGCAACAAGGGACTCGACGTGACCCATGCCGACTTCTTCGCCTTTACGCCCGCGACTGCCTTTGATGTGGTGTTTCTCGAGTTCAACGTCTTTGGTTATCTCATCGTGCAGAACGGTCTCGCCGGCACCATCGAACACCTTCGCCGGCTGGTCGACGACCGTGGCTGTATCATTTTCGATATCCTCAATCCGCTGTGCCTCACCTACACCCGTCTGCGTCAGTCCCTGCCCACGGCGATCGATCGCTGCTGGCGGCTGCTCACAAAAAACGGCGAGTGCCATTTTACTTATAGCGTCGGCGGCAATCCCGTGGCCATGGGGCTCGCCTCGCCATCCAGGGTTGAGAGCCTGTTCTGTGAGGCGGGATACACAGTGCGACGGCACTGCATCAAATATGCTGATCATCGCTGGTTGAAAATCCTGCCGAGACTGTTCACCTCGCAATTCCTCTTTGTCGTCTCGCGTTAGATTGATGGATGGCGCCTCATAGGTCAAGTTAAGAATATAACTATTTGTTTCGAATTTCGAGATTCGGATTTGGGTTGCGGGCATCGCCCGCCTTGGAGAATACTTGCCCTCCCGAAGGGCTTGATGGAAAGTCACGCAAGCCAAGCTGGTTTGAGCCCCTCAATCCGGGTGAGCCGCCAGGCGCAGTAATGTACCCAGGGTTCGATTATCTGCCAGATGTTGCCGGTATTGATATAGGAATATCGTCGCAGCTCCGGATACTGAATCTCTATCTCCACCGGCCTGAACCGGGCGCCATGGTGAAGCAGCCAGATAGTGATGATGTGTTCGAACTGGTAGCCGTAATATTGCGTCATGGAGTTGAGGCGGTTATTCCACGCTGCCATGCGCACCAACCGGGGACCGCAGGTGATGTCGGTCACCGGAAATCCGGTGATGAGGCGAAATAGCGAGCTGAAGTGCCGAATGAGGGTACGGCGCTGCCAGGGTGTTTGGACAGAATCTTCCCGACGCAGGAACCGGCTGCCCAGGATATAGTCGTAGTCGCCCTGCTCCGCGACGCGGATGATCTTCACGATTTCCGAGGCCCGGACCTTGTAGCTTCCCTCTTGAAAGACGAAATGGGTCTTGTTGTGCTGCCCGCAGTACTCGAGCATGGCGGCAAAGGTCGCGCCCACCCCCTGATTGCGCCTGTTTCGCATGACCGTGATGCGGTTGCCGAAGCTTGCCAGGATTGCGGCAGTGCCATCGGTGGAGCCATCATCGATGATGAGGATTTCATGGTCAATGGCAAGGGGCGGCAACGCGGCAAGGAGGTCCTCCACGACAAGGGAGGCCACTTTCTCTTCGTTGTACATTGGCGCGGCGATAAGATAGAGCCGGTTTTCCAGTTGTGCCATAGTTTCTGCGCTTAAAATCTTATTGGATATTCGGCTAGTTCGAATTTCGGCTTGGTTCAAGGTTCAGAGTTCACCTGACGGTCACGTCATATACCAAGATATGAGGCAGGAATTCAAGTCTAATCCGATCTTGAACCTTTTGCGCGGGCACATTATGATAACCCCAGTTGCTACTGTTGGCCCCAAACCACATTTTGTTGTGGACATCTTGGCCAAGATTCAACACCTTTTTGAAAGTTTGAGCCTTTCGATTTTTTCCTGGCCATTTGGGACGGGAATATGACAAAATAGACTTACGAAATCTTGCGGGGGGAAGGACATGTTTATGGCCGCGTCTCTCAGCTCAAACGATATTATTAAGGGATAGGATGGTGACTATGGACGAAAACAGCGAGATTAGGGAACGACGTCGGAGAGTGCGCTTTCGGGTGAGCGAGTGTGCATTGGTCTTTGATGAACATCATCTGGGTGAGATCGTGGATATCAGCTCCAGCGGGTTGGCTTTTGTCTCCCGGAGCAAAAAGGTTGGGCATGACGGGCCGTTTGAGCTCAACATCATCTGCAGCGACGGCTTTCATATCAGCCAGATTCCTTGCCGGACCGTCTCGGATTGCGTAATCCATGATCAACCCGCACCAATCCTCGGGAAAATGAGAAGGATCGGCGTCGAATTCCGTTCCCTCTCTCAAGAGCAGGAGATGGAACTTGAATCCTTTATCAAGAGTCATGCCCTTGGCACCGCCTAAGAGGTTTTTTGTGCGGCCACCATCGGCATTGATCCTTTTTTTATCAAAGGATAGTCGGTGAGGTCCGGTTCCACCGGATCATAGACCAGGACCTGATGGTCAGCAGCGAGTATCCCGGCAAGAAGCCTGCCAAAACGGCCAAAACCAATAATTCCCGCCTCGATTCTTGTTTCCACTTTATCATCCTAAGGCTAGCCAGCTACTCTGAAGGCACAAAGTTTACCGAGTTATCTGATCAGATTACTTCCTTTGCTTTGTGCCTTTGTCACTCTGTGTCTTTGTGCCTTCTTGTTAATTAAGGCGACTATTTGGTCCTTGATATTTTTTCTCCTCGAATATAAATAGTCCACCTTTGTCCAGGCAAGGAGAAAGATTTTTTACGGTTGAAATTTTATCAATGCATGGAATTCCATTCCGGGGAAAAAAGAAAGGTAAAAAAAGGGGAGTAAGGGGTATGCTGTATTATCTGTTTGCCAAGTTTGTCCAACTTATTTCCAAACAGGCTCTTAGTGTTTTTTTCGACCCCGATAAAACGATGCACCTGCTTCCATTTTTCACCTTCAGTTTTACTTCAGTCTATTCACCATAAGTAGTTACCGAAGCTATGGCAATTATGAAGTTCTCCCATGAGGACGGGCAACCCGTTCCGATATCGCGTCCGGCATTCTTTGGGGAGGATATTGCCGTCGCCCCGCTCGATACGGTCAGGGAAGACGGGCGCGTCTGCCCTGATGCGGCGGCGGAGAAGACTTCCCTCGGAGCGGGAGTTCTCCAGCGCCCGAGAAGTTTTTTAAAAAAGCATGAAAACGTGTTCTGGTGGCTGCATAGCGTCTATGCCCTTCTTTTCGGCATGGCCGCTATGTGGATTGGCAACAAGAATTTTTCCTACCTCCGGCTGATCATTCTGCAGCTTGGCTTTATCTGGATTACCAGTCTGTGCCTTCCAGCCCTGGCCGCAAGTCCCCGGATCTCTCCGGCGTGGAGAAGCCGCATCTGTTTGATCATCAACTACTGCAACAAGAATTTTTATCAGCAGCTCCTGTTTTTTATCATTCCGATCTATTACAGCAGTGCCACCCTCGGGTCGCACAATCTGCTCTTTATGCTGCTTCTCGTGCTTACCGCGCTGCTCTCGACCCTGGACGTGGTGTATGATCGCTATCTTTCCAGGAAGTGGCCCCTTATGGCCTTTTTTTTCGCCTTCAGCCTTTTTGCGGGCATCAATGCGAGCCTGCCGATTCTATGGTGCATCAGCAGTGATTGGGCGGTGGTTACCAGCGCCATGCTTGCCATGGTCAGTTTTGTCGTCATGCTTTATCGGTTTTCGAGGTTTAGTGGTAGGAAGGCCCTGCTGCTGATAGCCCTGGTCGGCGTGCTCTCGTTTCTGACCATAGGGTTTGGGCGTAGCTTCATCCCGCCTATCCCCTTGAGTCTTTATAAAACCGAATTTGGGGAGGACCTCGATCAGGAAACCCGCACGATGATCGCCCCTTTAACCGGGCTGGCGCCAACCACCGGAGGCAAGGTGTATGCCCTGTCAGCGATCAAGGCCCCCCTGGGACTGAAGGAAAAGGTGGGGTACAAGTGGTACCTGGACGAAAGGCTGGTCAAGGCCTCCCGGTTCTATGAGATTGCCGGCGGCCGGGAAAACGGCTATCGAATCTGGAGCTATATCACGCTTACCGATGATATGCAGGGGAAGAAGACCTTGCGCCTTGATATCGAAACCGAAGCAGGGCAGTTGATCGGCCGGGCGACCCTGCCTTTTTTGGGTAGGGGCGAATAATTATTCGCCCCTACATCATTGCTGGTAGAGCCGTTCTTTAAGACCGGATATCCGGCAAAGGCTGGTGCGGGCGGCATGGAGGATAACCTCGTCCGTTGCCCGGACGGAAACCGCCTGCCGCGCCCGGGTTATGCCGGTGTAGACCAGTTCCCTGGTCATGAGCGGGTCCGGCCGGTCGGCAAGGAGCAGCAATACCCGGTCGAACTCTGAACCCTGGCTCTTGTGGATGGTCATGGCAAAGACGGACTCATGCCCCGGAAGACGGCTTGCCGGGAACCGGCGCCCGATGCCGTCGGCAACGGGGAAAAAGACCCGTAAATCCTCCTGGTCAAAAAGGGCGATGCCGATGTCGCCGTTAAAGAGCCGCAAGGGAAGGTAATTCCTGGTGATCAGTATCGGCCGGCCCGGATACCAGAGGCCGCTTCCCCGGATAAGCCCTTGTGATCTCAGTGCGGCCTCAATAAGTTCGTTTATGGAAATTACCCCATAGGGGCCGTCACGGTGGGCGCACAACACCCGGAAGCGGTCGAAGGCGGCAAAGATCTCGGGCCCGGTTGCGCCCCGGTTGACGAGCGTAAGATACTCGCCGTAGCCATCCACGACCTCTTGGATAAACCCCTTTTGCCACCCCCGGTCAAGTCCATTAAACGCAAGATCTACAAAGGTTTTTTTCTTGAGGATCGACAGGGCCTCCTTGCCGTATCCAGCGGTCATGGTCTGGGCCAGGGTGCCGATGCCGCTTTGCCGGCTGAACCTATGGCTTTGTTTTAAGATCACGATGCTGTCTTTAATCAAGGGCCCGTCTTCGATGGGCATTGCCTGCCCGGTGATGGCGCCGAGGCGTTCGCCAAAGGTCGGGGAGAACCCTTCCGGGTTGGGACCGCAGAGGTCGCCGAGGACGGCGCCCGCCTCAACCGAGGCAAGCTGATGGTGATCGCCAAGCAAGATCAGCCGTGCCTCTGAATGGAGGGCCTGGACCAGCTTGGCAAGGAGGGCAAGATCCACCATCGAGGCCTCATCCACGACCACCACATCAACGGGCAATGGATTCTTCCGGTTATAACGGAACAGAGTAGATCCCGGCCGGGCGCCGAGGAGCCGGTGGAGGGTGGATGCCTCATCAGGGATAGCCTGCCGCACCGTTTCGTCGACCGGAATCCCGGCCTTTTGGTTGCGGACCGTCTCCTGCAACCGGGCCGCTGCCTTGCCGGTGGGGGCGGCAAGGGCGATGCGCAGCCCTGGTCCGGCCTGATCGATGAGCAGGGCGAGGATCCGGAGTACGGTGAAGGTCTTGCCCGTGCCCGGCCCGCCGGAAATGACGACCAAACGTTTTAAGACCGAGACCGCCGCCGCCACCCGCTGCCAGTCCGTTGCCTCGGCAGGGGGGCCAAAGAGCCGGTTTAAACCCTCCTTTAATTTTTCCTCATCCGACTCGATCGGCAGGGCAAGACGGCGCCGGAGATCCTCTGCAAGTTCCTGTTCGTAGGCCCAGTAGCGATGCAGGTATAACCTGGCCCCGGGGGCGAGGACCAGGGGCGTAAAGGCGCCGGGTTCCCCGACCATTGGGCTGGCACGAAGGGAATGGATCCAGGTGTCCAGATCCGGGACCTGGATCGGTTCTTCGGGAGGGCCGAGAATGGTGCCGGCAATCTCCCTAAGATCCAGACACACATCGCCGCGGCCGATCCTCTGGCTTGCAAGTGCTGCGGCCAAGGCGAGGGCCGGGGCGCCGGACCCGTCCAGTTTGGTCATCAGGGCGGCAAAGTGGAGGTCAAGGTCGGCAATAACCCCCAGACGATGGAGTTTTTCGAGATCATCCGGAGGCAATATTATCACGTTTACTGCACCAGGACCCTGGTAAAACCTGCGGGAGGCTCAAGCTTAAAATCAAGGGCGGAAAAGGCGACATCCGGGAGCGGGTCGCGGAATCGAACCTCTGCCTCGCCGAATTGACCGGGAAAGGAAAAGACCACCTGCATGGGAAGCACACAGCTATCGCCGGTCTTGCTGGCCCAATGGTACACATAGCGGGCCTTCAGCAAAATATCGCCGCCGGCGCCTTCAAGGACGTATTCCTTCAGGCGTTGGGTCTTGGGATCAAAGAGGGCATGGTGTCTTAACCCTTCCTTGCTTCCCTCATAGGCATAGGTCAGCCAATACTGGTGTAGGGTGTTATGCCGCATGGTGCCGAGAAGATGGAAAGGGCCGGGAACCACGCGGCCGGTCAAGAGATAAAAGAAATGTTGGGGATCAAGCCCGGTGGGGGCATAGGTCGTAAACAACTGGGCATTGACATCGCCCTCATAGAGCGTGCCTTCATACACCGGCAGATAGGCGAATGATTTGCCGTCGGTGGTGAGAATTATCCAGGGCTGGCCCAGGGGATTGACCTCGACAAAACGGAGAAAGGATGGCGCCTTGGCCTGGAGAAAGCCACCTACCTGCCCGGAGGCGAAGGGTGAGTTCCAGGTTACCTCCACGCCGGAGTCCACACAGCAAAAGCAATCCTGTTGCCGTTCGGTCATGGCCTTAAAGGAGTCGTCGATCCGTTTTTCCTCGCTTTCGGCGATGGACCGGCCCGCAGGGGCGGGAACGCTGGCGCAACCGGACAACAAAAAGAGCAAAAGGATGGCGTTGATCACTTCTTTGAGACCTGTTGACAGCCTGTTGGCGCTGGGAATGGTCGAAGATAAATCTTTCATCTTGGTTCTACGCCCCTTTTTTAAGTGGTTCTCGATTACGTACCTCCCAGGGCTTGATCATTTAACATTATCGGAAATTGAGTCCCAGCCTG
>CAZDYX010000126.1:0-8802 GCA_964509775.1 uncultured Desulfobulbia bacterium
ATCAGCTATGTTACGCAGCTTAAATGGCCAAAGTCGAGATAAAACAACACCATATTCAAAAAAACCATCCTGATTCACATCCAAGGCAAGGTCGGCAAGATACATATAATAGGCAGTGCTATCGGACTGCGTGGTAAAGGATAACTCCTTATCGGCGTTGGTATATAGCGTAAATGTTGCCAACCCGGATGACACACTGAAATCAATCCCAAAGGTGTCCATGTCTACTTTATCGCCGACCACATCCGTCCATTCGTATGTAGGAGTACCTCGACTCCAGCCTGCCAATGCCAACGTATTATCATCGATCGTATAAGCGCCAGCAACCGTCGCTCCCCCGCATAGCAACGCTCCAACCGCCATTGTCCCGATAAACCTTTTCGCCCTCATTGTATTTTCCTCCTTGTTGCCATTATTATTCGTTGTCTTATTGGAATCAATACCCGCAGTAAAAATATATGCAATAAATATTCCCCCAAAGACATACACAAGAAAAATATTGCCCCTAGAATATCAACCGCTGACATCATCCCGAAAAAATAGGCTCCAGTGGCTGGGAAGAACTGATTTCGGCCTGCATCGGAATGATCAGGGACGAGTCAACCGCAAAGAGTTAGCACGCATTATATCGGTCGTTTCTCCTCAGGGCATTTCCTTTTTCCTGTTTTACGGAAAAAATTTTCCGTAAAACAGGAAAAAGGAAATGCCCTCCTGGGTCTGAATGGCCCGGATCAATTGGGTTTTGTTCATTCTGCCTATTTTAACCCCTGTTTCCTTTGCCTTTTCGCGAACCTCTTTCACTGTCATGTCTACCTCCCTTCCAGGTCAACTCCTGGAAAACAATTTTGTCGGCCTCGTAAAAAACCGCTCCGCCGATATGACATGTTGGTAACTGCTTGATTTTACGAGATCATCGATTTTGGATCAATAATTACCATAAATTATATCACCACGAAAAAATCACGTCAAAACAAATATGCCTGCCGACCCTTACCGGAGTCTCACCGTCTGAAAAGACCGGGCCGATCCCAGTTCGCCGTCCGCAAGCCTGATGTGATCTATGGTCTCCCAATTTTTATTCAAAAGATGGAACCGAGTACAATATTGCCGACAGCGCTGCGCCCCTTAAGGCCCTTTAGTTATATATTATAATGAATGATCGACCTTAAAACATCTTCCGGCAAATGTCACACAGGCTTGCCGGAAGGACACAAAACCTTGAACTTGAGGAATCTTAAAACACCAATTATTATGCCGGTATCGTTTCTCATTCCCCTCGTTTTTTCCCTTTGGGTGTCAACCCCTCCGACACGGCAATCACCGAAACTGTACTTGATTTCCAATCGCGACCAGTACTCGTCTTGTATCCTTTTTCATTGAGAAAAACAGCTATTTCCTTTTTGGTATGCCCTTCTTTATGGTATTCCTTAATAAGTGTAACTGCTTCCTCGAACTGTTTCCTATATCGTTTGGTGACCGGCAAGAATTCTGGGTCTGGCTTATATTCCTCTTTAATCTTTTGAGGTTCTTCAATTCGCTTTCGCTCTACTTCAAGATTCCGTAAATAAATCTCCTCCATTTCCCCATAGATAGGACAATCCGATGAACAGATGGCCTTGAAAACATTGTTCTGGCAACTGCATGAAAAGGCGACATCACTACGATGAAGGTACTTAATGGTTGACTTGGTGCTATGGCGAATTTGCGATGGCGAACTTGAAGAAATTTTAGAAAGGACATCAACAACGTAATCTATCAGCCAGTCACGATAGACTTCCGGCGTAAATCCCATTCTCTTACACCAAGCACCAAGAAAGAGGGTTATTTCATGACGGCTTGGCCTATGAGCACCATCTGCGAACCTTTCCAGAGAAAGACCATTTTCAACAAGATCCTTAATGCAGGTAAAAGGTTCACTCTTACCTGCAGCCACGATAATATTCATCAATTTCTGTACATGCATAAACTTTTTCCTGATTTAAGGTTTCGTGTTAATGTGATTCACTTACCGGAATCAACGATCCATATTTGACGTGCTATCTTTTTTGAGATAACGGCAACTTTTCGTGCGATGTTCGAACGACGTATGATATAAACCGTAAACCAATTTCTCCCTCGCCGGGAAGAGAGTTGGGGTGAGCGAGAAGGACTTTCCTCAAAGTCAATGACATAAGGGACTCGAAATTTCCGAGTCCCTAAACAGTCAACCGTCAACGGTGAGTCAGGATGAAAAATAATGCTGTCCCTCCCTTTATCGCCCTCGGCAGCAGGTTGCGCGGCATTCCGGAAGTGGTGACTCTGGGAGTGAGGCCCAATTTCTTCGATTATAACCCGGAAGAACGGCAAATGATCCTTAACAGCCCGGTTGTTCTTTATCCTACCTTGAATTATGCCCAATTCCTTACCACCATGGGAAAGTGCATATTCCCGAGCCTTGAGACCTACCTTTACGCCGACGAAAAGATCAAACAGACAACACTTTTTTATCTGCAGGGAATACCCCATCCCCGGACCAGGTTTTATTTTCGGTCGCAACACGGACAAATTTTACAGGATTTTCGCTTCCCTTTTATTGCCAAGATCCCTAGGGCCTCGGCCTGCGGCCGGGGGGTTTTTAAGATAACTGATGAACAATCTCTTGTCGACTACCTTAAACGGATAAAAATTGCCTATATCCAGGATTTTTTGCCCCACGAACGGGATCTGAGGGTGGTGGTGATCAATTACCGGCATCTCATCGCCTATTGGCGGGAGGTTCCGGACGGTGATTTTCGCGCCAATATTTCCCGGGGTGGTTCCCTGAATTATAACGATATTCCTCAGGATGCCGTGATCCTGGCCGAGGAATATGCCCGCAGGTGTCGTTTAAATGATGTGGGTCTTGATCTTATCCTCCATCAAGGGACTTGGTATCTCATCGAGGCCAATATGCAATACGGCCGGACGGGTATTAAAGGAAAAGGGTTGGTCTTAAAAGAGGAGATCCGGGCACGATTGCTTGCCGGTGAACTGTTTGGAGACGCGTTGTTTAAATGAAAATGAAGAATCCAGAATTCAGAATTCAGGAGTCAGTCAGAATACGGTAGGGGCGTATGGCCATATGACCCCTACGGGGCATGTTCAGGGCGAATTCTGACTTCTGACTCCTGAATTCTATTTTCACGGTTCGGAACAAGCATTACATGAGCAAATACGCCTCGATAAAGGGGTCAAGATGTCCATCGAGGACCGCGTCCACATTGCCGACCTCATGTCCGGTCCGGTGATCCTTGATCAGGCGGTAGGGTTGCATCACGTAGGAGCGGATCTGGCTTCCCCAGGCGATCTCCTTTTTTTCTCCGTGGAACTGATCGGTTTTTTCCTTCTGGGCCGCCCGTTCCAAGTTATAGAGCCGGCCGCGTAATATCTTCAGGGCCATATCCACGGTCCGGGCCTGAGCTCGTTAGTTGTGACACTGCACCACTAACCCGGAGGGTAGATGGGTGATGCGGATGGCCGAGCTGGTTTTATTCACGTGCTGACCTCCTGCACCACTGGCACGGAAGGTGTCTATCCGAATATCCTTCTCGTTGATATCAATATTAATGGTATCGTCCAGTTCCGGGAAGACAAAGACCGAGGCAAAGGAGGTATGACGTCTGCCGCCGGCATCAAAGGGGGAAATCCGCACCAGACGGTGGATGCCCACCTCTGACCTTAGATACCCGTAGGCATAACGTCCCTTGATCAGGAAGGTGACGTTTTTGGTCCCGGCCTCGTCGCCCGGAAGCTGGTCCAGGATCTCGCTCTCAAAGTGTTTGTCCTCGGCCCAACGCAGATACATGCGCAAAAGTATTTCCGTCCAATCCTGGGCCTCGGTTCCGCCCGCCCCGGCATTGATGGAGAGGATGGCGTTGTTGGTGTCGTGTTCGCCGGAAAACATGCATTCCACCTCATAGATCTTGATATCCTTCTCAAGCCTTGCGAGGTTCTGGCCCGTCTCGCGAACGAAATTCTGGTCGTTTTCGGCCATGGCCAACTCCAGGAGGGTATCCGCATCCTCCCAGGTCTTATGATAATCCTCCCAGCGATCAATGGGGTTTTTAAGCCTGCCGATTTCACGCTGGATCTTTTGCGCCTTTTCCGGATCATCCCAGAAGGCAGGATCCATGGTTTCCTTTTCCAGTTTCGCTATGGATTGTCTTTTTTGATCCAACTCAAAGATGCTCCTTAAGGGTAAGGAGTCGATCTTTCAGTTCTTTCAGCTTATCTTTCAGCTCTTGTGACATAACTTCTCCTTTGCAAGGTAAAGATGATTAGTAATAACACCGTGATGAGACAGAATTTGGCAAAAAGGTCGCCATAGCGGACATAAACAGTGGCTTCTGTCATCAGCGGTACTTCTGCAGTTATATAACCGGTCGTAAACAGGGAAGTGGTCGCGAGTATCCGGCCCAAGGGATCGATAAAGGCGCTGATTCCGGTATTGGCTGCCCGCGCAACGCTTCTTCTCGTTTCCACCGCCCTAAGAACCACCATGGATAGATGTTGCTGGGGTGCGCTGGAACGGCCAAACCAGGCGTCATTGGTAATTGCTGCAAGCAGGTTTCCTCCGGCCAGACAATTTTGACGGGCTAGTTCGGGGAAGATACCTTCAAAACATATTAATACCCCAATTTCAGCCTTCCCGCAAGAGAGGGGATGCGAGTTTTTACCAACGGTAAAATCGCCGATGGTTTCAACAAGTGGGGTGAGAAAGGGGAGGAAATCCCGCAGGGGGACGTATTCGCCGAAGGGGACAAGGTGCATTTTATCGTATCGGTCCGTGATTTGTCCGTTCGGTGAGATCATGAAGGCGCTGTTGTAATAGTCTATCGGGAAGCCTGGAGCCCTTTGTTCACGGTGGGGGGCACCGGTTAAGAGCCATACCCTTTGTTTTTTATTGGTCTCGTCGATCAGGGAAGAAAACAAAGGGTTTTCCAAGGGATAAAAGGGTAGGGCGGTCTCCGGCCAAATGAGAAGGTTTACGTCTCCCTTGGCCAGAGCCTGCCTGGAGAGATTGATATAGGTCTCCACGGTCTGGCGTTGAAGCTCTGGTGCCCATTTGAGGTCTTGACGGATATTTCCCTGGATAAGGCCGATTTTTGTTTTGTCCGCTAAAGCGATTTTTTCCGGCAGGGCGTGAAGACAAAAAAGGTTGTAGCCCATGAATGCAACCAGGATAAGAAGGGCAGGGATTAGGTGCCTTAAGGGCAAACGTGTTTTCTCCCTATAACAGGAGATGATGGTAAAGAGGATGCAGTTAGCGAGCACGATGGCAAAGGTGATTCCGTAATGCCCCGTGATATCGGCTGCTTGGAGAAGCAGAGGCATTTTGTATTGGGAGTAGGCAAGATTTGACCAGGGAAAGCCGGTAAAGAGATGGCCCTTTATATAGTCGAGGCCGACCCAGAGGAAAGGGGCGGACAAAAGTCCCAAATGCGGGGAGCCTTTTATGCCCCAATGAACGACGACGCAGAACAAGGCCGGAAACAGGCTCAAATACAGGGAAAGCAGCAGCAGGGCAGGTACGGAGAGCCACCATGGCAGATACCCGTAAGTGCCCAGGACGATAAGTATCCAATATAAAAGCAGGACATGAAGGGCCATTCCGGACAAAAGTCCCAGCAGGGCGGCCTGGCGAATAGAGACACGGTGAACGGCAAAGAAAAGGGGCACCAGGGCAAACCAGGCCAGAAACCACATTCCCGGGTCGGGAAAGGAGAGAAAAAGGAATAACCCGGTCAGGAGCGCAAGTAAGGGAGCCATAGGTTTTCTTGACGGATAGTAACTACTCAGGAGTCAGAATTCAGGAGTCAGAATTCAGAATACTGCGTTAGTACGCTTCCAGTAGTCTGCTGACCTCTTCCAGAAAATGTTGTCGCTGGCTTCTTCATTCTGACTCCTGAATTCTGAATTCTGAATTCTGACTCCTGGATTCCATGTCGATTTATTTTCGGGAAGAAGTGATGCGATGAATTTTTACGCGGTCAATCTTTCGTTTGGAGGCTGATAACACCTGGAAGGACAAATTGTCAATCTCGATGTTTTCTGCCGGTTCGGGAACCCGGCCCAACTGGTGAATGATGAGTCCGCCTATAGATTCATAGGGGCCCTCTGGAAGTTTAAGGTCAAAATGGCCCTCGACCTCCTCTATGTCTATCTTGGCAACGACCAGGATCGTATTATCGTCAATGACCTTCAACCCCTTATCCGACGCGTCATCAGACTCATCGGTTATTTCACCCACGATTTCTTCGAGGAGGTCTTCGATGGTGATGAGGCCGCGAACTCCACCGAATTCATCGATTATAATGGCCATATGCAACTTTTTGGTCTGAAACTCCTTTAACAGTTCTACAATTCTCATCTTTTCGGACACGAAAAAGGCGGGTTTGGCGAGTTCACTCAAGGGTGGCGACAGGGGTTTGCCGCAATGGGCGAGGAGGTCCTTGGCATGGATAATTCCCACAATGTGGTCAGGGGTTTCCACATACACCGGAATTCGGGTGAATCCTTGTTGGTTAATCAGATTGACGATATCCTGAAAGGATGAATGTACCTCCAGACAAACCATCTCTGGGTGGGGAATCATGATCTCATGAGTCAAGGTGTCCCGGAACTCAAAGATACTGTTGATCATTTTTCCTTCCTGGTGGGTGATAAGTCCTTGCTCTTCACCCTCCTCGATAAGTTCCTGAATCTCCTGTTCCAGGTCTTCCGGGGTGTCCGGACCTCTCCCAACATGAAGGAAATGGAGAAGACGTTTTATTAATGATGATTCGAGAGGGGGTAGGGATTCTTTTTCCATGGAAAAGTATGTGGCGTAGGGGTGGCCAGAGAGTTTCTTTACAGCTTTGAATTAATTTATTAAATTGATTTAATGGGGTATCTACTTAACTCAACCAATCATGATATTTTGTGGTTCCCTGTTTGAGCGAAATAAAGGCCATACTTCTTGGCTTCGTGAAAAGATGCTCCGCCAACGCGACAAGGTTGATAAGTGCTTGATATTACAAGTCGGCAATTTGAGCTTTTCGACTTTTTACGAGATTATCACACTTGGTTTTTTGCTATAATTTTGAAATGAATACGGTTGGCTGTTGGTTTAAGCAAGGGCTGCCAAGAATTTTGTTTCATATAACATACTGGACATATAGCTTTTTCTGTAGTCCGGGCACCAACCACTACATGTTGTGGCTGGTTGAGTCAAGTAGATACCCCAGATTGATTTATTAAACTTATTATTTCTGGGCATGGTTCAATAGGTTCCACGTTCAAGGTTCCAGGTTTAGAGGATGGTGGCTTGCAGGAACCTAACCTTGAACCCTTGAACCGGGAACGTTGAACCATGGCTATTTCTGTCGGCCAATACCAAGAAAGAATTGACCTTCTTTTGAAAAGTCGGTATAAGATCCGTCCCTTGTTTGGTCTTCTTATACCATAATAATGCACTGAGGAATAGATGGGGAGTCTGAAGGAAAAGATTTTAATCGCCAACCGCGGTGAGATCGCCATCCGGATAATTAATGCCTGTAAGGAGTTGGGACTTGATTATGTGGTGGTCTATACCAAGGAAGACGAGGAATCCGAACATGTCCGTCAGAATAGAGATGGCTTGAGCAACGTGCGCAAGGCATGGCGCATCTCAAACTATACGGATGCCAATGATATTCTGGCGGTCGCAGACCAGACCAAATGCACTGCCATTCATCCCGGTTATGGCTTTTTTTCCGAGGATTTTCGGTTTGCCCGGCGGGTTGCCTGGCGAGACCGGCCTCTGACATTTATCGGCCCGAGCTGGGAAGTGATAAAGAGTGTGGGGGATAAAATCAACACCAAACGGATTGCCAACCGTCTCGGTATCCCTACAATTCCGGGCACCGATTTTCCTATCTATAATGAAATCGAGGCCGAGGATGTGGCTACCCAGCTTTTCTGGGAACAGAAGGAACGTGATATCAAGAGACCTTCCATTCTGGTCAAGGCCGCTGCCGGCGGGGGAGGAATGGGGATAGAGGAGGTGGATCGGATTGAACACTTCCGCCGGGTGTATCGTCGGGTCCATAATTATGCCAAACGGCTCTTCGGTGATGGAGGGGTCTTGATAGAACAATGTCTGCGGGATTACAACCACATTGAGGTGCAACTCATGTGCAGTCCGCACCGGGAGATGCTCCACTTCGGCACCCGCAACTGTACCATCCAGAGCGTGGGGCGGCAAAAACGGGTGGAGGCGGCCCCGGGTTTTGACCGGAGCTGCTTTGCTTATGAATTTGACGTGACTGATGTCTTGCAAAAGTTTGTGGAGTATTCCCTGAAATTGGCAGCCCATGTGCGTTACGATAATATGGGGACCTGGGAGTGGATCGTTACCGGCGAAGGTCAACCCTATCTATTAGAGGTAAACGCCAGAATTCAGGTGGAAAACGATGTGTCTGCCCGGATAAGTTATATTAATGGACGGCAACCGAATCTGGTCAGTGAACAAATTCGTATCGCCCTTGGCGAGCGAATCGGATATACTCAGAAGGATATCGAATTTAAAGGGGCAAGTATAGAATTTCGGATTGTGGCGGAAAATACTCAGAGGGGTTTTGCCCCTTGGATGGGGGCAATAACGCAATTTTCCTACCCATCTTATAACTGGGCCGCTGTTTATACCCATGTTCCTACTGACAGGCCATACACCATCCCGACCGAATATGACGCCAATCTTGCCCTTGCGATCGTCTGGGGGGATTCTATGGCCGAGGCCAAGGAGAGGGGAGGCCGTTTTCTGGA
>CAZDYX010000127.1:0-8785 GCA_964509775.1 uncultured Desulfobulbia bacterium
AAGATAATCCGTAAGTCACTAAACCTGGAACCGTGAACGTGGAACCTATTGAACCATGCCAAAAGTTCTAAGGAACCCGACAAAAAAAAAGGGGATGCCCTTTCCGGCATCCCCCTTCGAGTAACGGAATTTATTCCTCTAATCCTTTACTTATCTCCTTTTTCTCCTCCGAGATGACATACGGTACACTTGGTGAGTTCACCCTTGTTCTTTTCTTCCTTCTGGTGGCAGCTCTTGCAGTTTTCGTGGGCGGCCTTTTGCAGGCTGTTCAACTTGGGGTTGGCCATGCTCTCAGTGTGGCAGCTTTCACATTTGCCAAGCTTCTGGGTTTCGGTGTAAGCCTCCTGCTTGCCGTCAGCGGTCTGACCATGATGGCAATCACCGCACTTATTTTTTTCCTGATGTTTCTTGTGCGGGAATTTTGACGGCTTGGTCCCCTTGGCGCTCTTCATGGTCATGTCAACTGGGCCTGCATCGGCTGCAAAGCCTTTCATGGCTACACCAAAGCTAAGGGCAAAGGCCAACGCGGTGGTCAGAATAATCGTTTTCTTCATGTTTCCTATTCCTCCTTGCAATAATCTTTTTATGAATGATGGTTCATATAATGAAGCTATGGATGTATCGCTCTTCCATGGAAGTTTGTCAAGATAATCGTATTACTCTTTTTACCTCCAAAACCAGAAAATCGATGATCAACCGGATGCGTAGCTGTGAAGCCCGGATAACAGGAAATTGACCCCGAAGTAGGTGAAGATCACCGAAAGAAAACCAATGATGGCCAACCAGGCAATGCGCTTTCCAGCCCACCCCCTGACAAAGCGGGCATGCAAGGACGAGGCGTATACAAACCAGGTGATGAGGGACCAGGTTTCCTTGGGGTCCCAACTCCAATAGGTCCCCCACGCGGAATTTGCCCAGATAGCGCCGGTGATGATCCCGGCGCTAAGCCACAGAAAACCAAAAATTATGGTCTTGTGCGTTATATCATCAATTACCTTGAGATCCGGAAGGGTGTCAATCACCCCCTGTCCCGTCTTGGGCCGGCCGCTTTTTAAAAGATACATGATCCCCAGGCCGCAGGCGACCGAGAAGGCGGCATATCCTATAAAGCAGGTAATCACATGGGCAATGAGCCAGTTACTTTGCAGGGCCGGAACCAAGGGGGTGATCTCGCTGCTTATCCCGGAGGCGAACGAGGCGTAGGCCATGGCCACGAATGCAAAAGGGGTGGCAAAGGCGCCGATAATACGATTTTTGAATTTTAGTTCCAGAAAGAGGTAGAAGATGATGATCGCCCAGGAGAAAAAAACCAGCGACTCATACATATTGGAGAGTGGCGCGTGACCTATTCCCATCTTATAGGATTCAACCCAGCGCAGGATAATGCCCGACGTTTGCACCAGAAAGCCGACAACGGTGATCGCTGATGCCACCAGACCTAGCTGCCGGGCGCGAAAGATAAAGATAGCCAGATATAGAACACTGGAAAGCAGATAGGTAAAGGTGGTAATCCCAAGGAGCTGTGAACTGTTCATAATGTTCCCTTCTGCAGAATATTAGCCTTTAAGGGCTTGAAGCTGGGTCAATAACCTTTGAAAATTCTTTTCGAATCCAAGCCGGTTTTTGTTGACGGTTCCGGCGACCAAGACAATCGAATGGTCTCCTTTTTGCTCAATGAGCACCCAAACCCGTTTGTGGGAAAGGAAAAAGGCCACCAAAAAGCCAAGGAGCATCATGATACATCCAACATACACATACCAGACCCCAGGGTCCTTGGCAACCTGAAGTCCGGTGGCGTAGCGTTGTTTTACGAGGGTAACGGTATAGTCCATATCTTTCTCATCAATAGTTTTGGGGCGACCTGGAGAAAGCCAAAAGGAAGTAGTGTCATTTTTATCGTTTGAAAACCACAATTTGATCATTTTGGTGCTGGGGCCGGAATCAACGGTATTGATGATGCCCAGATTGATCCCTTCTTCTTGCCAGGGCACCTTCCGTTTGGGGGACAGAATAAATATCTGCGCCTTCTTGGTCCGGTTGTTTTCAACCTGAACCTGATATTCGGAAGATCCTTGATAACTGGCCTGGTAGAAGGTAATTCCCTTATGGGAGAGGGGATCATTGACCACAATCGATTTTTTAAATTTTTCCTTGCCCTCCTCGATCACCGTTAAATCCGACCGATATTCCTTGGGGGCGCCGTTTTCATAGAGAGAGAGGGTGAAGCGGTCACAGCGCAATTGGAAATCGAGAGAAATAGGCCTTTGGGAAGAGGCCTCATAAACCTTATTCGTGGTTGCCCCTTCCGGCAGCATAACAAAGGCCTTATAGCCGAAGAATATACCAATTATGGCCCCCATGAAAATAATCAGGATGCTCAAGTGAACCACAAACACCCCGAGGCGTGTCCATGCACCCTTGGTGGAGGAAAAAAGTATGCCCGCCGAAGTGTTTGCCCGCTGGGGTCTCCAGCCCTCCTTAGTCATGGCGCTTTCAATTTCAGTGGTAAGCGCCGGGGCTTGCTTCGTGACGGTAAATGTTCCGGAAAAAGGCATCTTGGCGAGGCGCCCAGGGTCCATGTCCAGATTGTTAGTCAGCACTTTACGCCAGACCCCTGGCAGCCGGTCAAATGTACAAACAATGAGGTTAAGGCTTAGCAAGGCCAGCAGGGTAATAAACCACCATGATCTGTACATGTTGGTAATGTCAAGAAGCTGAAAAAATCTTGTCATTGCCTGGCCGTATTGTTGCACATATATAGAGGGATTTTCGTTCTGGGGTATCAGGGTGCCAATCACACTGGCGATGGCCAAAACAATCAGCAGGGAAAGGGCAAGTTTTGTTGAGGCAAAAAAAATCCACAGGGCATTCTTTTCTTTTTTCATAGGACCAATGATTACCTTTGGGGGATGATCAAAATATAATTGCGGTTATTATAAAAGGGGTTCCGGAAGTCAAGCGAGGGTGCGAAAATGGAATGCAAAAAGTACGGTTACTTATTGAATTACCTTAATTAAAGGGTGCTGTCAATAAAAAAGCTGGCGTGGTTCATAGGTTCCACGTTCAAGGTTCAAGGTTTAGAGGATGGTGGCTTGCAGGAACCTAACCTTGAACCATTGAACCGGGAACGTTGAACCATGCCGAAAAGCTTTATCGCCTGTCTTGGGATCAGCACGGAGAATAGCCATAAAAAATCTTGTCAGGGCGAGAAAGAAAGGGTATATATCCTTTCCTCGAAAAACAGTAATAAGGAGTAAATAATATGGCACGAATTTGTGATATATGCGGTAAGTCTCCCATGACAGGAAACAATGTTAGCCATGCAAATAACAGGACCCGCCGACGGTGGCTCCCCAATTTACAAGCGGTGCGGATTGCAAAGAATGGTGGGTCTGCCCGTATTAGAGTCTGCACCCGTTGCATTCGTTCCGGTGCAGTGATAAAGCCCGCCTGATTCCCTTTTTTTATTCTGACTTCTGACCCCTGGATACTCTTGTCAACAAATCGCTCCTTATTAGGTAACTACTCAGGTTGTTTAGTCTGTAGTCTGTTAGGGGCAGAGCAACGAACGTATCAGACACGAACAGGATCTCATCAGCAAGTTCAAATGCTCTGAACTTAGCGTAATTTCGAATTTTTCTTCTTTACCTATATTCCTTAACACCTACAGACTATCAACCTGAGTAGTTACCCTTTTAGGTTCAATTTCTTCTGACATCCAGCACCCCTTCAACCTGACGTATAGAGGATAAGATCCGTCTGAGATGGTGGATGCTTCCGATCTCGACCACCATTCTGATGATACCGGTATCATCCTTTTGGGTGTGGGCCTCCACAGCCGCAATATTGGCATCATGGGCGCTGATGGCGTTGGTTACAGCGGCAAGTACTCCCTTGGTGTTTTGGGCAATAATCTGAATTAGTGCCCGATGCACTGAGTTGGCTGGAGCAGACCAGTTCACCTCAATCCGGCGGAATGGATCACTTAAAAGCAGGTTGGGGCATGTGACCTTGTGCACGGAAATGCCCCGGCCCATAGTGATAAATCCCATGACCTCATCGCCGGGGACAGGCATACAACAACGACTGATTTTTATAAGCAGATCGTTTACCCCCTGGATGGTGATCCCGTCCCCGGGCCGCGTCTCCATTTGACTGGGTTTGGACGGCGTTAATGTCTCGCTTGGCAGCGCAGCCTCCGTTATCTCGGGTTGCAATTTTTTTATGATTTCATGCAGCGTGATCCTTCCCGAACCTATTCTCCGCAGGAGGTTGTCCGGGGAATCCACGGAGAAGGCCTTCAAAATTTCAGTGAACTGGGCAGTACCTACGAGTCTTTTTAGACTCAAATTATGCTTGCGCAGTTCGCGCTCACAGATCTCACGACCGAGTTCCAGAACCCTTTTTTGTTCCTCGTGGTTGAACCACTGTCGTATCCTTGCCCGGGCACGGGTGGTTTTTACTATATTGAGCCAATCTTTTCTGGGGTGTTGGTGGGGAGAGGTTAAGATCTCGACCTGATCCCCATTTTGAAGGCTGTATCTTAACGGCACCATGCGGCCATGTATTTTGGCGCCGACACATTTGTTGCCCACCTCGGTGTGGATGCTGTACGCAAAATCAATGGGGGTGCTGCCTCTTGGTAATTCTTTCACCTCGCCATTGGGCGTGAGGACATAGACCTCGGGCTCAAATAATTCTTTTTTTAGAGAATCAAGAAATTCTTTGGGGTCCTTTAATTCCCTTTGCCACTGGACCATCTGTTTCAACCACTTGAAAAGATTTGCATCCTTTGAAGTGATGGCCTTTTTTTCCTTGTAGGCCCAGTGGGCGGCGATTCCTTCTTCGGCTATTCTATCCATTTCCTCGGTGCGGATCTGGATCTCCACAAACTCGCCGTAGGGACCGATAACCGTGGTGTGGAGCGATTGATAGAGATTGGCCTTGGGGTGGCTGATGAAATCTTTAAACCGTTCGGGCACCGCCCGCCATAGGTCGTGCACCAGGCCGAGGGCCTCATAGCATTCCTTTACGGTCTTGAAAATGAGCCGGAAGGCTATCTTGTCATAGACCTTTTCAAGGGAAATTTTTTGGGCAAGAATCTTCCGAAAAATGCTATAAAGATGCTTGGGTCGCCCCTGTATGCGGCATTCGGCAAGATTGTTCTCCGTAAGTTTTTGGGAGAGCAATTCCCTTACCTCCTCCACATAGGCAATTCTTTCCTGGATGGAACTCTTAATTTTTTTAGAAAGATCAGCAAATTCATCCGGATAAAGATATTGAAAAGAAAGATCCTCAAGTTCCTGCTTCATCCAGGCGATTCCCAACCGGCTTGCCAGGGGGGCATAGAGATCAAAGGTTTCCTGGGCGATTTCCTGTTGTTTTTCCTGGGGGAAAAAATATAGACCCCTCATATCGTCAAGCCGATCTGCAAGCTTTACGAGGAGAACCCGGATGTCCATGGCCATGGCCAGAAACATTTTTCTTATATTCTCGGCCTGGTAATGGAGTTTGCTGTTGAATTGGACATTGGCAATCCGGGTGGCACCCCTCACGATGTTTGCGGCCTGTTCGCCGAAAAGGGCTGCCACCTCCGATTCATCGGCAACCCCATCACTGAGAATGCTGTGGAGCAGACCTGCAAGAAGCGTGTGGACATCAAGCCGCATAGAGGAAAGAATGTTGCTGACCGCAAGGGGATGAAGGATAAATGGTTCACCTGATGGACGGAATCGGCCTTCGTGAACCTGAGCGGCGTAGGTATAGGCCTTTTCAAGGAGTTCGAGATCCGCCTGGGCCAGATATTTTTGGGTATTATCCAGCAGTTCCTTGAACCTGGCTGCAGGCAGGGATCGAGTTTGTTCTTCTATGACCGGATATTGCTGTTCTTCTATTGTTGCCACCATGTCTTTAAACCATCAATGGCTGATACCCTGGGCAGAGTCGTCAATACGTTTCGCTTCCTTGAGGATAAGGTCTTTCAAGGTGATTATGGCGTCTGCGGCCGGCAAGGTTATAACCTGCCCGTCGGACCGTTTTTTTATCTCTACCATCCCTTCGGTGGAAAAACGGCTGCCGACCGTGAGTCGATAAGGGATGCCAAGGAGGTCCGCATCCTTAAATTTTACGCCGGGCCGTTCATCCCGGTCGTCAAGCAGAACCGCAATTCCCTCCTTTTGAAGCTCCTGGTAAATGGAAAAAACTGTCCGGGTCAGTTCGTTGTCCTTTGGTGAAAGATGCAGAAGAACCACTTTAACCGGGGCAAGGGGAAGGGGAAAGATGATACCGTTTTCATCGTGGTTCTGTTCGATGGCGGCAGCCAGGGAACGGCCGATACCAATGCCGTAGCAACCCATGACAAAGTGTTGCTCTATTCCCTGGTTGTCCAGAAACCGGGCGTTTAATGCAGAACTGTATTTGGTTCCCAGCATGAAGATATGGCCCACCTCAATGCCCCGGGTGATTTCCACCTCTTTGCCACAGGCCGGGCACGGGTCGTCAGGGGTGAACGCCCGGATGTCAGCGCTTTTTTCGACCGTAAAGTCGCGGCCAGGATTCGCGTTTTTGAGGTGATGGTTCCTTTCGTTGGCGCCGACCACAAGGTTGTGCATAACGGATACGGCCTGGTCCGCAATGACCGGCAGTCCAAGGCCAACGGGGCCCAGATAACCAGGAGGTATCCCGGTGAGGGCCAGAATCCGCTCTTCATCCGCTAGTTCGATGTCTTGGACCCCCAGGGCATTTTTAAGTTTCACCGGCTGCACCTCGTGGTCGCCCCGGATAAGAACCGCCACCGGCTTGCCATCGGCAAGATAGATCATGGTCTTGACCAGTTGGGCCGGGGCAATGTTTAAAAAAGCACACACCTCGCTGACCGTTCGTTTCCCCGGGGTTTCAACCTTTTCCCAAGGGGCCTGGTCAACATTCGCAGGTGGGGCTTTTGACCGTCTGCACTTGGCCTGTTCCAGATTTGCCGCATAGCTACAATCGGTGCAAATCACCAGGGTGTCCTCGCCGGTCTGGGCGAGCACCATGAATTCATGGGAAAAACTCCCTCCGATGGTGCCGGTATCTGCCTCCACCGCCCGGAAGGACAGACCGCAACGAGTAAAAATCCGATGATAGGCACTGTACATCCGCCAGTAAGTGGTCTCGGCATCCTCTTTTGTGGCGTGAAAGCTGTACCCGTCCTTCATAATAAACTCGCGGCTGCGCATGAGACCAAACCTAGGTCTTATTTCATCACGGAATTTGGTCTGGATCTGATAGAGGTTCAAGGGCAGGTTCCGGTAGGAACGGACCTCTTTCTTGATCAGGTCGGTAATGACCTCTTCGTGGGTGGGGCCAAGGCAGGCATCCCGGTCATGGCGGTCTTTAAATCGGAGCAGTTCCCGGCCGTATTGCTCCCAACGGCCTGATTCCTGCCAGAGGTCTGCCGGTTGGACCAGGGGAAGCAAGATCTCCTGGGCACCGGCCCGGTTCATTTCCTCCCTGACAATGGCCTCAACCTTGCGGATGGCGGCAAGCCCCAGGGGGAGATACGAGTAGATACCGGATGTCAGTTTGCGGATGAGACCTGCCCTCAGCATGAGCTGATGGCTTATGACCTCGGCGTCTGACGGCGTTTCTTTAAGGGTTGGTATAAGCAGTTGTGAAAAACGCATTGGCTTTATTTACGTTCCTCCCGGTAAAAATTATCAACTTTGATGCATTCGTAAAAAGTCGTCACCCCGGTGAAAACCGGGGTCCAGAGAGTACTTAACTCATTGAAAATACTGGATTCCGGCTTTTCCCCGTCAAGCGAGGACTAAACAGAGCGCCGGAATGACGAAAAACGAGGAATTTCTACTTTTTACGAATGCATCAACTTTGGTCTTTGTCGGTTTCTTTCTCGTATTGATCCAATTCGGCAAGAAATTCAGGGAGTAATCTATGTTCGGGCACCTTTTTTACGAGTTTACCTTTTTTAAAGATAATGCCCACGCCATGGCCGCCTGCCACCCCGATATCGGCCTCTTTTGCCTCTCCTGGACCATTGACCACACAGCCCATCACCGCGATCCTGATGGGTGCCCTGAAAAATTGGATATGATTTTCAACCTGTTCGGCAAGAGCAAAAAGGTTTATCTGGCAACGGCCGCAGGTGGGGCAGGATATTAGCTCCGGCCCTCGGGCTCGAATCCTTAAGGCCCGCAGGATTTCATACCCCACCCGAATTTCTTCTACGGGATCACGGGTAAGGGAGACGCGCAGGGTATCCCCGATTCCCTCGGAGAGCAAAATGCCCAAGGCCACGCTGGATTTTACCGTGCCCGGGATAAGGCCTCCGGCCTCGGTAACACCCAGGTGCAGGGGGTAGTCGGTCTTTTGCGAAAGCATGCGATAGGCGGCGATGGTAGTAATGGGATCAGATGATTTGAGGGATATCTTGATTGCATGAAATCCCTGTCCCTCCAGCAGGCCGACATTTCTGAGGGCGCTTTCCACCATGGCCTCGGCCGTGGGGTGGCCGTATTTTTTCTGAATATCCCTTTCGAGCGAGCCGGAATTTACCCCCACCCTGATCGGTACCTGGTGCTGTTTGGCTGCGGCAATCACCTTGGCAAGTTTTTCCTTGCCGCCGATATTGCCCGGGTTGATCCGTATCCCCTGGGCCCCGTTTTCCATGGCGGCAATGGCGAGTCGGTGATCAAAATGGATGTCGGCGATGAGAGGTATCCGGATGAGAGTTCTGATCTTTTTTATTGCACCGGCGGCGGCGAGATCAAGGACCGCCACCCGAATA
>CAZDYX010000128.1:0-8783 GCA_964509775.1 uncultured Desulfobulbia bacterium
ATGGAACCTGCAACGTCTGACGGCAGAAGTCTGTGGGATGCCTGTCAGTTGATGCGGGGGACTTTTCGCATCTCTGAGTTTGGTCCTGGCCGCACCTATCATGCTGGCCGCCTCGATAACAATCAAGCTGACATCCAAAGGACCGGTGTTCTTCAAACAGGATCGTTTAGGCTTGAACGAACGACCCTTCACCCTCTTAAAATTCCGGAGCATGATAATCGATGCGGAAAAAAACACCGGGCCTAAATGGGCCAGCGTGGACGATCACCGCACAACAAAAGTCGGCAGGATCCTTCGGAAGACGCGTATAGACGAGATTCCCCAATTTATCAATGTGCTGAAAGGTGAAATGAGCATTGTCGGCCCGCGACCGATCCGTGCGCAGGTGGCTGACATGCTTGATGAGAAATTTCGGCACTATCGACTTCGATTCAAAGCAAATCCTGGCATCACGGGCTGGGCCCAAGTCATGGGAGACTATGCGGGCACCGTTGAAGGACAATTTGAAAAACTTCAATACGACCTCTATTACATCCAACACCAATCATTTTGGTTCGACCTCCGGATCATTTTCAAGACAATCAGTACGGTCTTATTGAGAAAAGGGACCTGAACCCGCATGGTGCTGGGCCACACCCGTAACACGTCCCGACCCGAAAAAAACCGCAGGGGTACTTTGGCAGCAATTGTTTCAGGTTGTTGATTGCATACAGGGGAATATTCAATATTTTGCCATCGAATTTCAGATTCAAGAGGGTTGAACGACACAACAGCGGGGGATGGAACTGACTATCATATGACAACAGGCTTTTGCTTTTTGGATTGACACCTGCCTTGACTTCCAGCGGTAAAATAGTGCCGTCAATTTCACAGAGAAAATCAAGTTCCGCCATCTTGCCTTCGCTTTTCCAATAGGCAAGAGACTGCTCGAACATTGCAGTTAGATGCTGGGCAACATAATTTTCAACAAATGCCCCCTGGTATTCATTAAATAGCCTGTCACCCTTTACCAGAATTTCTATCGGAATGTTGGCCATGGCCCCCAGCAACCCGACATCAAGGGCATAGACCTTGAAAATGCCTCGGTTCATGTAGCCCTGCAAAGGATGCTTTCACGAAGCTGCATCAATGTAAAAAAGGAATCTTGCCACAATTTTCATCGGAATTTTGTGGAAAAATGGCAAAAAAATGCCTTAATGTCAAGAAGATATTTACGGATTGCCGGATACGGAAACGGTCAAAAGGATCTTTGTGCTCAGGAAGACAGGGGGGAACCCCGGGAGCAGGATATACCTGTGCCTGATCAACCCAGTTCCGGAAACGACTTCCTTAAGGGCCTTACGTTTTACCACTTGCAGCCTTGCCAAGACCATAGGAGTCGAGATTAAATAAGCCGTTGTTTCGGCCCAGTGAGTGCGGTATATTGTAATGCAAATGCAACGCAAGGAGGTCCACCAATAAAATTATGGGGCGATCAGTACGGCACTGGAAAAGGAGGAGACCCCCATCGGCGCCATGGACATGATGATAGCCGCACATGCTCGAAGCCGGGCGGCAACCCTGGCCAGCAACAATACCAAACACTTTGAAAAGGTTCATGAACTGCTTATCGCCAACTGGGTTTAGGCAACCCGTTTCATGATCTTCACAACCCCCTGCCGCCCTGACTCCTGTCGGTGGAACAAGGGTGGTGGATTGCTTACGGTACTTACCACACTGCCTTGAGGCCAGCCTGCTTATCGGCCGCTTCTCACTCCTCGCCTCTTACTTCTCACTTTTAAAAAAATGAAACCCACCCTTGTGCATCTGATCGAAATCGGCGGAGTCGTCTGTGAGGTGTCCGTCGTCTCCCCACCCCTGGCCGAGATTCTGGAACTCATCCTTGCCGACTATTGGCGCTGGGGATTTGAAGGGCGCGGCGAGCCGGCAATCCGGCTGCGGGTGGACGAGGGAATTCCCAAATCGTTTCCTCATCCAGACGCCGCCACCTTTGTGGATACGCTCGACTACGACTCGGTGGCGGCCACGATGGTCTTCGACACGAAAAACTACTCCGGTATCATCGGCCTTTCCATCCTCCGCAAGGAGCCGATGGCCCGGGTGCGGATTATAGAGTTGATTGAGACCTTCCTGTGCAATAGCTATCTCTTCTATTTCCTGCTTAACGGCATCGGCACCATGCTCCATGCGAGCGCCGTGGTCGAAGACGACAAAGGTTATATTTTTGCGGGGCAAAGACAGGCGGGCAAATCCACTGCAGCAAAACTCTCTCGGCCTCGAACGATCCTCTGTGACGAACTGGTGCTTCTGTGCAAGAGCGGTGATGCCGGCAGACGGGTGTACGGCACCCCTTGGTTCGGCGATTCAGTGCCCGTAAACCAGGGCGCCACCTGCAAAGGCCTGTTTTTTTTAGACAAGGGTACTGAAAACCGGGTGACGCCGCTTTCAAGCATGACTGGGGTGGCGGAGTTGGTCCGAGAAGGCGTGATTGGCTCCTTTCTTTCGGTGCCCGCGGTCAAGGCGATTTTTCCGTATGCAAGACTGTTTCTGCTATTGGCGGACCTTCTGCAAGGGGTTCCCTGCCGGAGGCTGCAATTTAAAAAGGACAATTTATTCTGGAGCACTATTTATGAACATGAACAGCAAACCGCGAAGAAATCCAAGTGCCATCTGGCGTGAGCTCGACGGCGAGACCGCCATCATTTCGGGTGACGGCGCCAATCTTCATATGCTGAACGAGGTGGGCGGCCGCATCTGGGCCCTGCTTGACGGCGAGCATGATTTGGACGCGATCGCCTCCTTCGTGGCGGCCGAATTTACCGAGGAACTAAACATTGTGGTCAGAGAGGCCCTTGAGTTTGCAATCAACCTGAAGGATCTGAACCTGGTGGAGAACGGCAAAAATGGAAGCATGTGAATATCTCCCGGAGAAGGCCTCAAGTTATGAAGATTTTTTGACTCGCCATTATTGGCAACCAATCCGGCCGTTTTCGATCCATTTCGAGCTGACGAACCGTTGCAATCTCCGTTGCGTCCACTGCCTGCTCGAAAAAGAGGGGGACAATGAGCTTTCGACCGCCGAGGTATTCCGGATCCTTGGCGAACTTGCACAAGTCGGGGTCTTTTCCCTTTCCCTTTCCGGCGGTGAGCTTCTGGTACGGGACGACATTAGCGAGATCTTCGATTTCTTGCTTACGCATCGTTTCCTGTTGACCATTTATACCAATGCAACCCTCCTTTCCGAACAAACCATAGCCCAAATCGCCAATCTTCGGCCTCAGGGGGTGGAAGTCTCGGTTTATGGCGCCGGCGCCGATGTTCATGAGCAAATTACCGGAATTTCAGGATCGTTTCACCGGACGATTGATAATATCGGTCGACTCAAGGCCGCCGGCGTCGAGGTGGTATTCAAGGGATTCTTGCTCAAGGATAATTTCCATCAACGGCGAGAAATGATCACCCTGGCGGAGGGCCTGGGGATAAAACACGCCTTCGATTTCAACCTGATTCCCATGGTCACGGGCAACACCGCAAATCTGGCGGTCGGGATCACCAATGATCAGGTTAAGACCATATACCGCGAGGTTGCGGAGGAAGGCCTTGTGCTCCGCAACAACGCGAAGATCGTGGCCAGGGACGGCCAGTTGCCCCAGGGCGGACGGGTGATTTGCAACGCCGGCCTGGTCAACGGCTGCGTGGGACCGCGGGGCGAGGTATTCCCCTGCCCGGTTCTGCGACTACCGATGGGCTCCCTGCGTGAACAGCGATTTGCCGACATCTGGGCCACCAAGGCCATTGACTCGATTCGGTTCATGACCCTCAAGGATCTGAAGGCGTGCAATTCCTGTTCGATCTTACCCTATTGCAGCCGTTGTCCCGGAGTGGCGTATCTTGAAACCGGAGATTATTTAGGACCTGCCCCTGCTGCTGTGTGCGGAAAGTATAGAAGCTTATGTAATTTTTAGTGCAAGGAGGTGATTAAATGGATAAAAAGACTATAAGATATCAGAAACCTTCAATAAGCACGATTACGATTCCCGAAAGGACCTCGTACGCGTGCAATTTCGCAACGGATGGTTGTCCCCATATGTCGAACGTGGTCGGCCACGCCGTCTGCGGAGGACAAACCCCGGCAGGAAATTTCACCGGCTGGGGTCTGGGGACTTGTTCGTGATACCGGAACCATAATAGACCCGGCAATACAGCGCAGGGGCAGGACCCTGTAGTGCCGAGGGACTATTGGCGTAACTATCTAATCCCAAGGAGGAAAAGCAATGGATCCAGAGAAAAGGTACAAAAAACCCACTGTGGTCACTTTGGCGATTCCGGAAAGAACATCTTACGCGTGCAATATGTCACCTGGTCAGGGATGCCCCAACGTGTCCAACATCAGTACAAAGAGCGTTTGCTTTCCTGGCACATCTTTAACAAATGGCAAAGGCCAAGGCCATGGAATATGTTTATATTAATGGATGCAACGATATTGGGTTGGATAAATTTCGTTTAATAAAGGAGCTGCAGGAAGAGCTCTTTGTCCGCACCGGTCAAGCATGGTTCCGGGTCGTCTCCGGCAGCATGCGGCCCCTCATCGAGATATCGGATCGAATTCTGGTGGAACGTATCCCTTTACAGGCGATCCGGACCAGGGATATTATTCTCTTCCGGCATGATGCTGAGGGAATCATGGTCTCCCATCGAGTTCTCCGGATCATTCAACAGGACGGGAAGACCTATCTTCTCCAGAAAGGCGATGCGGGCTTAAGGGCAGGCGTGGTCGATGCGCAGCAGATCATGGGGCGGGTGGTCGCTATTGAGCGACAAGGCAGATTGATCGATTTGTCCCGGGGCTGGCCCCGGGCGATCAACATCCTGTTTGGCCTCAAGAATTGGGCCTTCTATGGTGTGGAAGGGCGATTTCACCACTTAAAGAACCAACTCCGGGAAACCCCGCTGCGGGTGCTGCGATGGCCCTATCGTGCAATCAAGCTGCCAATGGCAAGGCTCGGTAGGGCAACGCTTCGCCGGTTCCTGAGATGAAGTCAAAGGTGGGAAAACGATTCATTGGTGGCAAGGACATGATACATGGGACCATTCAAGGAATAACAAAGGTGTTCCTTATTTTGTCGCTGCTGGCCTTGCCGACCACGGGTTCGGCTGTCACTATGCTGGAGGCCGGCCCCTTCAAGATAAAGCCGCAGATACGGGTGAGCACCCGCCACACCGATAACCTGTTCCGGACCGAAAAGGACCGGAAGGGCAAACTGATCACCGTGGTCGCGCCCGAGGTGGATTTGGATTTCGCGATCTCCGAGCAGAGCCGTGTGAGTCTTCTTTACCAGGGCGACTACAGACTTTACCGTAAACATGATGATTTGAACACCATCGGCCATATGGTTGACCTCGCGATGAGCATGACCCAGCCGAAGGGGTCGACATTGCGTCTGAGCGCCGGACTGGAGGATAGTACCATCCGACCATACGGCCAAAACGATCTGGACAAGGATTTTCTCACGACCAAGGCCGCAGTCGAATCCGAACTCAAGCTTGGGAGCGTCACCGGACTCGAGCTTGGCTATGACTTCCTGCGCCGCCGGTTCGAACGGAATAAATATGTCCAGGACGAATTCGACCGCCAGACCGCACAATTTGGAGTGGTTTACGATCGGTGGCCCCTGACCTCGTTATTGTTTCAGTACTCCTACGCCATTCAGGACAATAACGACCTGGGCGGACCATCAACGGATATGAAGACCCACACCTTGTTCGGCGGGTTTCGTCGAAAACCCAGCGCAAGGCTTTCGGGCAATTTCAAGGCCGGATACACCCAAACCCAAGTGAAGGATTTTGACGGTTTCCAGGGCCTGGCCTTGGAAGGCAACATCCTCTACGAGCTTACGAGCCTCTCCCGACTTTCCTTCACTCTTTTTCGGAACCTTACCAGGAGCACCACTGCGGAACGGGAGACCAATATCTATTTTATCTCGACCGGTGGGACCGCCGACCTCACGTACCAGCGCTGGCACAGCCTCCAGTTTGGAACGAGTCTATCGTACAAGACGAACGATTATCAGGGGGCCGAGGAGGCGGACGGCAACCGTGCGGACGATTTATACAGCGGCGCATTGCGGACGAAATACACGGTCACTCCCTCCTGCTCACTCGTGGCGGAATACATTTATAGAAACAATGACTCCAACCAGCCTTCCTACAGCTACGAGGAGAACGTGATCGGGCTACGGCTCTTGTTTGAAATTTGATTAAAAAGGGAGAAGGGAAAAGTCAGGAGTCAGGAGTGAGAAGTCTGGTGTGGAGCGGGATTTGAGAAGGGCAACTCGGGTAATCTGGCATGATAAAATCGAAGGGTAGAAAATAGCAACTGGCAGGGAGCGCCGAAAACATGAAACCTCGGACAAAACTCATTTCAGCAACATTTACGTGGGCTTTCCTCCTCTTCACTGCGCTCGGCGTCTGGGCTGCCGAAGAGCAGAACTATCTTATTGGATCTGGAGACCAACTCGATATCTCCGTATGGGGCCAGCCGGATCTGCAACGCCGGGCCGAGGTGTCCCAGGACGGGGCGATCACCTTTCCCCCTGTCGGGCAGCTCCAGGCCGGGGGACGGACCGCTTTCGAGCTTGAAAAAGAAATTCGGGCGAGGCTCTCCGCCGGGTTTCTAGTCAACCCCCAGGTCACGGTCACGGTGTCCACTTTCAAGAGTCAGAAGGTCTTTATCCTGGGCGAGGTGCGGAAACCGGGCTCATACGTGTTGACCACCGTGACCACCTTGCCCCAACTCCTGGCCGAAGCCGGAGGGCTCACGGAGAAGGCGGATACGGTCGTGACCATTGTTCGCCAGACCGACAACCAGGAAAACGCGGGAGCGACCGCTGCCGCTGGACAGGACGAAGCCATCAACTATGATCTTCGGCAACTCACCTCGGGCCAGACCGGCCGGCCGTTCGTCCTTACCGCCGGCGACACCGTGTATGTTCCTGAGGCGCGACGGTTTTTCGTGACCGGCGAGGTGAAGAAAACCGGCGAATTCAAATGGGAAGATGGCCTAACGATTCGGCAGGCAGTGTCCATGGCTGGCGGCCCGTCCGACCGAGGCGCGCCGAACCGCACCACGATCACCCGGACCGTCGACGGCGTCGAGCAGACCATTCGGCCCAACATGAACGACCAGGTGCTCCCCGACGATATCGTGGAGGTGCCGCTCAGTTATTTCTAACCCACAAGGTTACATTGCTCCAACTCGTGAATGATGATGATCTCGTAAAAAGTCGAAAAGCTCAAATTGCCGACTTGTAACAAGCACTTATCAATCTTGTTGCGTTGGCGGAGCTGCTTTTTGCGAGGCCAACAAAATTAACCGGAGGTTCAAATCCTCTCGTCCCGACCAATTTTTCTTAATTCTTTTGAAGGGGTTATCACCGTAGGGTGCTAACCCCTTTTCTTTTGGTCAGGGGTTTGGTATTCGATTGGTAGATGATTGCCTTTTTTGCCCCTGCCCTTTCCATTCCGTAGCTGTGGGCGACAAAGTCCCACTCAAAAATCGGTTCCAAAACATTGCGTGCTGCGGCCTGCACGACTCGGTCGCGTACCGTATCCCCAGCGGTCGTTTCTCCGGGCTTCCTGCTTGAGAATCCAACCTCTCCTTATGGACTGGGGCCGGTAACCCCCGGTCCGCAAAGAATCCGACAATCGGCTAAGGTTCTCTTCAAGCCGGGCTTCGAACATCTCGATGGTGACGCAATCCACCCCCTAGGGCTTCCCTTGTTCGCCATTACCATCTCAAAGGCGCTACGAAGGCAGGGCAAACGCATCTAATTTGTCAGCCTGTCAAGACTTTTGCCAAGTGGTCGTTGTTCCAACCTTGCCCGACCGGGAAAACACCTTTGGATTCGGATATGGCCAAAAGTAATATTTGATGATCTCGTAACAAGTCGAAATTACTAGTTTTTCGTCATTCCGGCGCTCTGTTTAGTCCTCGCTTGGCGGGGAAAAGCCGGAATCCTGTATTTTCAATAAGTTAAGTACACTCTAGACCCCGGTTTTCACCGGGGTGACGACTTTTTACGAATGCATCATCAGGTATGAGGTTTTATGAAAATCTCAATAAATTTTGCGCATGAGTGTGAGAATTTTTTTAATACTTTAAAAAAATAAATGGCTAAAAGATGTAATTTGCTTCGATACATTTAGGGTGAGTTATTCTGTTAACTTCCTGACAATTCAAGGATAATTTTTATATAAGTTGCTCTGGCATATAATTTCAGACCTCGTAAACGCCAAAGCGTTTCATTTGTTGTAACTATTTAATTTTGCTTAATTTTTTTGAAATTGGACACCACACACTGCCATAAGTGTCCAATTTCTATAATTCGCTAACAAAATAAACATGTTACGTTGGCTGTATAATTTTTACGTTTACGAGGTCTGAATTTGTTTAAAGCAGACATTATCCGCCGGTAAGGTTGAGGGCATAATGCCATTGGATGTTGAACGCAAACTGCCTGACAGCCTCTTCATCAGGGAGGTCTTCCGTCTGCTGGATGATCATTAATTACGTCTAACATGGCGTAAAGCTCTTTGGTGGGACGTCCCATGATGTCATGGTAGGCGGTTCTTAGTACCTCGACCGGAAGGCTCGGCAGTATTTCCTTGCGGAAGATTCCGGCCCAGGTCGTATCAAGAAGATTTCGCCCTTTGGGGCCGAGAAAGGCAAAATTGTCGAACATGTCGAGGGTTTTGTGGTCTTTTGTGTAAAACATCCGATCTCC
>CAZDYX010000129.1:0-8778 GCA_964509775.1 uncultured Desulfobulbia bacterium
CCGACCTACGATTTGAACCAAAAAGCATTGAACTGTGCCGAAACGATGATCAAGGTCTAATTTTTCAACAGCCTCTTTGACCAATACTGAGATTTCGTTCTAATCTACCTCAGCGTTTTGCATTTTACCAACTGAAACTGATGATCTCGTAAAAAGTCGAAAAGCTCAAATTGCCGAATTGTAACATCAAGGACTTATCAACCTGGTCGCGTTGGCGGAGCGGCTTTTTGCGAGGCCAACAATGGTCACATAAAAAGCGGAGATGTTTTTTTTGCTTATGATAATGAGATATAAATTTGAAAAGGCTGTGCTATGGTAGTAATATAAAATGCTAATGATATTTATTCGGTGCTAATGACGTAACCGTTCACCAGGTAACGGAAGTTCGAGTAGCATCGTTCCAATCGAGCCCCTTCCCCCGAGGGGAAGGTTGGGATGGGGGTGAAGGATTGATCCATGCGGCCAAGCCGGAATACCCCTTCCTGACCCTTGCGAGGGGGAAGGGTAGGGGCGGGTTTCAAACCCGCCCAATCGGAAGGCGCACCACACAGGGCGGGTTTGAAACCCGCCCCTACTCGTAGACCAACAAACGTGGGTGAACGGTTACAATTATTGAGGGGGGAGAGAAGATGGGGAGATGGATCTGTATTGTTATTCTGGTTATAGTTTTGACGCCCATGGGAGATGCCAAGGCTACCGTGGAATGGAAGAATCAAAAATCCCTGCCGCTCAGTGCGGTTCCGCGTCAAGTGACGATTTCTCCCGACGGCAGAATGGTTTATGTCCTGGCCCAGGGTGGGGTTGTCTTTATCTACTCTGCGGAAGGAAAACTTGAAGACACCATAAACGTTGGAGAGGCAGTGGACAGCATTGCGATTTCACCGGATGGCAATAACCTTTTGTTGGCGGACCGGGTTAAAAAGTCCATTGAGGTGATTAAGCTTGATTTTATTTATGAAATCAACAGTTCGGGCTCGCCGTCCAAGGGACCTCAAGATGCGGCGGTTGCCATCGTGGTATTCAGTGATTTTCAGTGACCGCATTGTGCCAGGCTTGTGCCGTTACTTGAGCAGGTGCTCGAGAAAAATTCCAAGGATGTGCGACTGATCTTTAAAAATTATCCTATTCCTAACCATCCTCTGGCTGGTCCGGCGGCGATGGCGGCCTTGGCAGCTCAGGAACAGGGGAAATTCTGGGAGTTTCATAATAAACTTTTTGAGAGCGGCGACCGTTATACAGAGGAAAGGATTGATACTATCGCCCGCGAATTGAGCCTTGATATGGAACGTTTCAATCGGGAACGGATAGATGAAAAAAGGCAGAAACAAATACTCCAGGATCTGCAGGACGCAGCCAAGGCAGGGGTGAAAGGAACCCCTTCCATTTTTGTGAACGGCAGGTTACTTAAGACCCGGAGCCTTGAGGGGTTCCAGGAAATTATTGATGCCGAATTGGCCAAGAAAGGTCAACGTCGGCAGTAATATCTGGCCGAATATCCTGAACGGCAGAGCCTTGGTGAGAATTACTCCGCAGGATTTGACATGTCCTCGCGAATGTTTGAGCTGTTTTTTCACTATTCACTATTCACTAGCCACTGACCACTGACCACTGACCACTAGCCACTAGCCACTGCGGCCGTTGGCCGCGCTTGGATGAAGAGGGAGAACGATGGAAAAGACACCTGAAAAGATCCTTGTCGTAGACGATGAGCCGTTTATCTGTGAGATCCTTTCCCGCTGGCTTATGCTTACCGGATATGAATGCCATAAGGCCGGTAATGCAGAAGAGGCCCTGGTGATTCTATCGTCCGGAGACTTTTCTTTACTGATTTCCGATATTAACATGCCGGGAAAATCCGGCATTGAATTGTTGACTCTGGTTAAAAAGCGGTTCAGGGATATTGCGGTCATTATGGCCACGGCAGTGGATGACCGTAAAACCGCCATCCATACCCTGGAACTCGGTGCTTATGGGTATATCATCAAACCCTTTGAACGTAATGAGGTGATAATAAATGTCGCCAATGCCCTGCATTTCCGAGCCTTGGAGATTGAACAACGGCATTACAGTGAGGGGCTTGAACAGATAGTCCTGACCAGGACCAAGGAACTGCGCGAAGCCATAAAAAGGCAGATGAAGGCAGAAGAGGAATTGATGCGGTCTCGCGAGGAGACTATTCAACGCCTTTCCAAGGCGGCGGAATTCAGGGACGATGAAACGGCCCAGCATACCCTGCGGATGAGTGTTTACTGTTTTCTGCTGGCTCAAAAGGCCGGCCTTCATCCACAACGCTGTGAGTTAATCAGAATGGCAAGTCCAATGCACGATGTCGGGAAAATCGGCACCCCGGACAATATTCTTTTAAAGCCCGGTAGATTGACTCCTGAAGAGTTTGAGATCATGAAGCGCCATTGCGAAATCGGTTATCGGATTTTGGCGAACTCCAATTCCGATCTTCTCGATCTCGCGGCCTCCATTGCCTGGACCCATCATGAAAAATTCAATGGTCAAGGGTATCCCCGGGGGCTAAAAGGCGCTGAAATCCCGACAGAGGGACGTCTGGCGGCAATTGCCGATGTGTTTGATGCCTTAACTTCGGATCGGGTCTACAAGAAGGCCTTTCCCGTAGATAAGGCGGTGAGTATCCTTGAGGAGGAAAGGGGAAAACACTTTGACCCGGAACTCGTCGATCTTTTCCTTGGCTCCATGGAGGAGATCTTGCGGATTAAGGAGCAGTACTCCGACAAGGTGGATAGTCTGTAGGTGTTTAGGTGTTTAGGTGGATAGGGGGGATAACCATGTGAGATTGCACAAAGCTCAGAGAATTTGAACTGTTTGTGCAGTCCTAACAGACTACAGCCTAAACAACCTGAGTAGTTACAGATAAAACAGCATTCAAATAAGCATGACTCAATGAACGTAGTTACCGAGCACGCAAAGATTGAACTGAGTTTTGCCGATAATCAGTATGCATCCCTCCTGTATGGCGATCTGGACAGGAACCTTACCGCCATCGGGAAATCTATTGGGGTGGCTATAAAGGCAAGGGGCAATACCGTGTCCATAAGCGGGGATAAGTTTGCAGTGGATATGGCGGCCTCGGCCCTCAACCAACTTTATGAACTAATCCAGAACGGTTATCCGGTATATCAACCGGATGTGGCTTATGCCCTGCGAATCCTTGAACGTTCACCCCAGGCGACAATCAAGGATATTTTTCTTGATAAGGTCTATATTACCTCAAGCCATCGGGTCATCTCGCCCAAGAGTGTCAATCAGAAACATTACATTGAGGCCATTCGGTCTAACGATATAGTCTTTGGTATCGGCCCGGCCGGTACCGGTAAGACCTATCTTGCAGTGGCCATGGCGATATCCGCCTTTACCAAGAACACAGTAAAGAAGATTATTCTTACCCGTCCGGCGGTGGAGGCAGGAGAAAAGCTTGGTTTCCTTCCGGGCGATATGGCCCAGAAGGTAAATCCGTACCTGCGTCCCCTTCACGACGCATTGAATGATATGCTGGGCCCGGAGCGGGCCGTGGAACTTACCGAACGGGAGATCATCGAGATTGCACCGCTTGCCTTTATGAGGGGCAGAACTCTCAACAATGCCTTTATAATCCTGGATGAGGCCCAGAATACCACTCGAGAGCAGATGAAGATGTTTTTAACCCGACTGGGTTTTGGTTCGAAGGCGGTGATCACCGGCGATATTACCCAGATAGATTTGCCTGAAAGCCAACATTCGGGCCTCGTGGAGTCTGCCCGGATATTGCATGGCATCAGCGGGATATCATTTACCTATTTTTCCGATGTGGATGTGGTGCGCCATCCATTGGTGCAGGAGGTCATCCGGGCCTATGAAAAACATGAGCAAGACAAGCCGGCCCGTAAGCGACCGTTAACCGATTGAAGTCCCCTGTTTTTGGGCATGGTTCAACGTTCCCGGTTTATGGGTTCAAGGTTAAGTTCCTGCAGGCCACCATCCTCCAAACCTGGAACCATGAACTTGGAACCTGTTGGCTTTAATCATTGTTTCGGCACAGTTCAATGCTTCTTGGTTCAACTCGTAGGTCGGGTTCACCCCGCGAGGGGGTACAAGAGGCGTTTTTTGCCGTAACCCGACAATTCCGAGGTTAATGTCGGGTTACGCGAAGTTTATCCCCGAATGGGGGCTAACCCAACCTACGAGTGGGCTACGAGTTGGCCAAACGATGATCAAGGCCAACCTGTTGAACCATGCCTATTTTTGACATTCCCGGAAGAAGGAGTACCCATGCCGGCAGCGGTAATTTCCCAATGGGGTAAAAGATTGCCTTTTTCAAGAAAGGGGCTCACCAAAAACGCAAATTCCCTGTTACGCCTCTGTAACTCTGCTAAGGACGAATTAAGCATTGTCCTGGTCACTGATGCTACTATTGCACACTATAATGAAACCTACCGGGGAAAAACAGGCCCCACAAATGTCCTTTCCTTTCCCATGGGAGAAGAACTTGTCCCGGGCAAGGCGAATAAAATGCTTGGTGATGTGATCATCTCGGTGGATACTGCTTCCCGCGAGGCAAGGGAACTCCAGGTTTCCGTACATGAGCGGGTTATTTTTCTGGTGATTCACGGCCTCCTTCATCTGCTGGGATATGACCACGAACGTTCAGCGGCGGAGGCGGCGGCCATGGAAGAAAAGGAACAGGAGTTGTTGGGCAAACTATGCCCGGCTGTTTTTCCCTGAGCACATCATTATCATCCGGATTTCATATTAGATTTAAAGTAGCATTTAATTCCTAATTAATATAAAATTCAAAGAGATATGCTTTTGAGTAGTTTTTTTCCGTATAATCGAGAACCATAATGGGGAAAATACTAATGGACAATACTATACCTTCTTACTATTCATTTCAAAAAAATATCCTCTGTTTCTTGTTCATCACCGCGGTCATGCTCGTGACCTGTACCCTTGCAAGGGCGGTCGAGATTGATATTGGCGAGAAGGCCGTCGAGAAGGAAGGCGAAGAACAGGGAAAGGGCCAGGAATACATTATTGGTCTTGGCGACGTCATCGAGGTCAATGTCTGGAAGGAGGCGGAATTGACAAGGACCATTCCGGTACGAATGGACGGCCGCATCTCCCTGCCCCTTCTGGGCGATGTGGTGGCTGCCGGCCGGACATCGACCGAACTTGCCATCCACATCCAAAAGCGGTTTTCCGAGTACATGGCGGAACCTCCGGTCTCGGTGATCCTCAACGAAAATCACAGCCGCAGATACTCTGTTATCGGTCAGGTCAATAAGCCGGGCGAGTATCTTATCGATTTTCCTCTCACGGTATTGCAGGCCATTGCCAGAAGCGGCGGGTTTCTCGAATGGGCCAAGACCTCTGATATTGCCATCATCAGGCGGGAATCCGGGCGGGAAAAACGGATTGTCTATGATTACGATATGGTGGTGAAGGGTAAGGACTTAAAGCAAAACATCCTGGTGGCGCCGGGGGACGTGATAGTAATTCCTTGATTCTTTGTAACTACCCAGGTTGGTTAGGTCGTTAGCAGGTTGGTTAGGTCGTTAGACTGTAGTCTGTTAGGAAGGAAATGGATCGGAGGATGGGCACGGTACGTCTCACATCTCGTCTTTCTCTATTGCTAAACAGGCTAAACCCCTTCAGACTATCAACCTGAATTGATAACGATACCCTTTCCGGAACATCTGCCTGACTGATCAAAATGAAAAAAAGAGGCTATAAACGGTCAATAATAATCTCCGGTTGGGTGCGGGTGATCTTTTTCGTGATGTTCGTTGCCTTGCCCTGTCATGCCAGGACGACAACCTTTACCGAAAGCGCTTCCTTAAAAGAGGAATATGATTCGAATATCTACCTTGACAGCAGCAATCCACATGGAAGCTGGCTATCCACCCTACTCTTGTCCTCATCCCTGGTATCGAAGGGGAGTAGCGACAACTTGAATCTCCTTTACGATCTTGGCTTTACCGTGGACAACGATAATTTCGACTATCGAAGAATAACCCATAAACTGGGGTTGACTGCGAACAAATCGCTTTCCGCCCACCTTAATTTCAGGCTTCAGGAATCCCTCACCCGTTCAGACGACCCACTCGATGAATCCTTGGACCAGCTTCTGACCAGGATTCGCGGCCGCAGCCGTTACTGGGTCAACTCGGCGGCAACAGATCTTGCCTATGAATACGCCAAGGCAAGCACCTTGGAACTCGGCTATAAAAATGATATCCTTAATAACGATGCCAGCGACCGGGAGGACTCTATCCGTCACAATCCATATGTCGGGCTCAAACATCGTTTCACTCCCAAATGGCTTGGCGAGCTGACCTACGGTTATATCAAAGGGCTGTTTGATCGAAGCGATGATCTTTTCGAGCATAAGGCCGAGTCCAAGGTGACCATGCTGCCCACCATTCATGACGCGGTTTCCGCATCCTACTCCTTTTCGACCCTTAACTACGACGGAAGTGGGAGGGAGGATTACAGATTGCACGACGGCCTGCTCATGTGGGACCGAAAACTCACCCCTCACACCGAGATCGCCCTGGGGAGCGGGGCGTCATTATGGGACCGGGAGGTTTCGGGTGATATATGGGGTTTCCGCTACGGGCTTACCCTGCAGCAAAGACTGAAACGGTTCATGTGGTCGGTTGGTGGTCTGGGAGGACTGGCCGAGCAGCAGTTTTCCAGCACCAACAACGGGGTGGTTCGCTTCTGGTCCGGGAAAGGGGATATATCCTATCAGTGGATGTCTTACCTTACCTCCAGGATCTCCTGCAGCGTCCGGGAAAACGAATTTCTGGAACAGATCCCGGAAGAAAAGGAAAAGACCTATCAGGCCGGGCTTACCACATCCTATGCCCTTAGTCCCCGGTCGTCGGCCGAAATGGGTTACACCTTTCGGCAGGCGGACTCTACCCTTGACGAAATGGACTACATTGATCACCGGGTATTCCTCCAATACACCATCAAGCAAGAACTGTGGCGGAACTAAATGGAACACGACCAACTTGCACAGGTAAGAAAATATCTTGATATCGTAAGACGGAGAAAGGAGATCCTGGCAAGCTGTTTTCTTTTCTCGCTGATCGCAGGGCTCGGGGTCTACCTCTACATCCCCAAGACCTACCGCTCCACTGCCATGATCATGTTTCAACAGCAAAAGGTCAATCCGACCGTCATGTCCCCTGATGAGCCCAGCAAGCGCCTGAAAGAGATGGTGGCCACGGTGACCCAGCAGATCACCAGCCGCACGAGCCTGGAAGAGATCATCAAACAGTTTGATCTTTATCCGGGGCTCAAGGCTCAGAGACCCATGGAAGAGGTGTTGGACCAGATGCGACTTAAGGATATCATCATCGTTCCCTCTGAAGGTGATATCCTCCGCGTGACCTTTCAGGGCCCGCAACCCAAGACCGTTATGCAGGTTACCAATGTCCTGGCCTCCAGGTTTATTGAGGAAAACCTTCGGTTCCGGGGGGAACGGGCCTCCGAGACCACCGAATATATCCAGAGCGAACTAAAGATGGCCAAAGCGGGCCTTGACAAAAAAGAAGTTATTATGCGGGACTATAAGCTGCAGTATTACAATGAATTGCCGGAGCAACTTCCGACCAATGTCTCCCGCTTGAACGCCTTGCAACAGCACTATCAGGACAATGAGCGAACCCTGCAGGAACTCGAGCGTACCAAGATCATGATTCAGGAGCAAATTGCGCTGCGTCGCGAATTTATCGAGAACCAGGGGAAAAGGGCCGAGGAGGAAGGGAAGGCCTCCTCCGAGATCATGCCTGACCCGCTTCCAGGTCAAAAGATCGAGATCTCGGAGGCCGAGCAAAAGAAACTTGCCCAATTGGAACAGCAACGGAAGGAACTGGCAAACGCCCAAAACGTACTGGATGCACTTCAGGCCAAATACACCGACAAGCATCCGGACGTGAAACAGCTTCAGAGCCTGGTAAAAACCCTTTCCGGAAACATTGCAAAACTTGAGGCCGAACGGGAAACCGTTGCTGTAGGAGAAAAGGAAGGTGAGGGACAGGTCAAGGCTCAGGCAAGATCCCCGGCGCCATCAGACATGGCAAGGCAAAGGGGGAGACTGACAACACCTCGGGCCGGAATGAATATCACGGCCGGTTCCATCGATTCTCTCAATGTGGCCGAGCTCAAGATCCAGCTTGACGGTCTGAGCCAGGATATTGAACGGATCAAGCGCAACCGCGAGGAGATCAAAAATGATATAAAAAGATACCAGACCTGGGTCGAGGCGGTTCCGGTTCGGGAGGCGGAGTGGTCGGCCCTGACCCGTGACTATGATGAACTCAGAAAATACTATGACAATATGGTCTTAAAGGGTCTGCAGGCCGATTCGGCGGAGAGCCTGGAAAAGAGTCAGCGGGGCAGCCAGTTTAAGGTTATTGACCCGGCCCAGTATCCGGTAAAACCCTTCAAACCCGATTTCGGCAAGATCATGCTGCTCGCCATGGCATTAGGCCTTGGATTCGGCGGCGGCGTCAGCCTGCTATTTGAGTTCTTGAACACCTCTTTCCGGGAGGTGGGGGATCTTGAGGCCTTCTTTGGCCTTCCGGTCCTTTGCGCCTTGCCAATCGTCGATCCGCCGGCAGTTCTCCGGTGGAAAAAAATAAAAGGGATACTTTGGGGGGTGGCTTTTTTCGTGTCGAGTTCGGCGATTCTTATTGCCTTTATCTTCTGCTGGCGTAAGGGCCTGATCATCCTCTAGTTATGGTAACTACTCAGGTGGAT
>CAZDYX010000130.1:0-8730 GCA_964509775.1 uncultured Desulfobulbia bacterium
TTCCTTGTTCAATATTCGACATTCTATTTTTATGGCGCAATAATTACGTTAACACCGTGTGTTGCCAAATACTTCTTTGTTTTTTCGAACAAGTTAACCCCTAAACATCTAAACACCTACAGACTATCCACCCCCTTTGAGTTCTCGAAACACCTGGGGTAATGCGGCGGCGAGCTCCGAGGCCAGGAAGCCGAACAATCTCTCCTGGGCCAGAAGGTCGCCGGCCCGGCCATGCACAAAGGTCCCGAGACAGGATGCCTGCCAGGGAGAAAGACCCTGCGCCAGCAGGCCGCCGATCACGCCGGCCAGAACATCACCCATACCCCCGGTCGCCATGCCGGAATTGCCGGTGGGGTTTACGGCAGAGCAGCCGTCCGGTGCGGCAATAATGGTCCTCATCCCCTTGAGCACCACAATCACCCCGCATTCCCTGGCCAGGGTTTCCGCGCTTTTAAGGCGCCGGGTCTGGATCTCCTTGCCGGTTTTTCCCATGAGTCTTCCCATCTCCCCGGGATGAGGGGTAAGTATTCGGGGTCCGTTATGATCCTTGAGCAGCCGTGGGTCTTGGGCGAGGATCGTTAAGGCATCGGCATCCACCACCATGGGCAGGGGGATCTCTTGAAAGAGGCGGATAACGAGTTCACGAGAATCCTGCGACAGACCCAGCCCCGGGCCTAACACCATGGCCGTTTTTCCCTTTATCGCCTCTTTTATCGCAATTTCGTCCAGAAGGGAAAGGGCGCCGGATGGCCCTTGCGGTAGGGGGATGGTCATGGCCTCGACTAGTCGGGTCGCAAAGATCGGGTTTAACTCCTGGGGCACACCCAGACTGACAAGACCGGTCCCGGAACGAAGGGCACCCTCGGCGCACAGGATGGCGGCCCCGGTTTTTCCAACCGAGCCGGCCATGATAAAGAGATGGCCAAAGGTCCCTTTATGGCCTTCCGGGTAGCGGGGGGAAAGCCAGGAGGCCACGGTCTCTTGATCAAGGAGTTCGCGCCGGATGGGGGCGTTTATGATTGCCTCCCTGGGTATGCCGATGTCGACCACCTCGAGATGGCCTGCAAGGCGGGAACCGGGAGAGATGACGAGGCCTGGTTTGGGAAGGGCAAAGGTCACGGTAAGATCGGCCTGTACGCAGATGCCGAGGGGAAGTCCGTTGTCCGCATTTAGTCCGGATGGAATGTCCACGGAAACCACCGGGCGGTTGGAGGCGTTGATCCTCTTTATGACCTCGGCAATCAGGCCAATAACTTCTCTGGTTAGGCCAATGCCAAAAACAGCGTCTACAATAATAACATCATCTTTCAGAACCTGCTCACAGAAGACGAGATCATCGGCTGAAAGAATGGTTTGGAGCGGCAGGCCAAGCTGCCGCACAATTTTTAGATTAATGGCCGCATCCCCCCGGATCTTATCCGGGTCTGCAAGAAGAAAGATCTTGACCTTGGCGCCCGCCTGTTGCATATGTCGTGCGATCACCAGGCCATCCCCCCCGTTGTTTCCGGGACCGACGAAGATGACGATTTTTGGGCCATGATCCTCGTCTCGACCGCGGCAAAGGGCTACCCCTTCTTTTTTCGGCCTCCCCCTATCCCCCAGGAGAGGGAAAAATCCGGTGATGACGTTTGCGGTCTGTCGTCCGGCATTTTCCATCAGGATAATCCCGGGAATGCCATAATCTTCTATGGTTGTTTCATCGAGCTGGCGCATTTGTTCCGCGGTTGGAAGTTTCATGCTGGATACTCCTTTAGTTAGGGTGAAGGAAGGCTGAAGGCTATAGGCTGAAGGTAAAAGACAAAATCGTGTTCCATCACCTTCAGCCTTCAGTCTATCCACCTGAGTAGTTACTGCTGTACTTGAAGTATGGCAGAAAGCAAAAATAACGTAAAGATGGTAACCGTTCACCAGGTAACGGAAGTTCGAGTAGCATCGTTTCAATCGAGCCCCTTCCCAGGAGGGGAAGGTTGGGATGGGGGTGAAGGATTGATCCATGCGGTTAGGCCGGGATACCCCCTCTGACCCTTGCGAGGGGGAAGGGTAGGGGCGGGTTTCAAACCCGCCCTTTGCTGTGCGCATTCCGATTGGGCGGGTTTCAAACCCGCCCCTACTCGTAGACCAACAAACGTGGGTGAACGGTTACTAAAGATGACCCAAGTCAAGGTGTGCTGTTATTGTACATGGCATACTTGGATAACGCAGGGAAAAAACATAAATTCTATAGAATTACCCCGCAGGATTTGACATGTCCGCGCGAATGTTTGACCTGTTTTTTCACTATTCACTATTCACTAACCACTACGGCCGTTGGCCGCGCTATGGAGGTGTTTCATGAAGAAGATAGACCTGAACCAGACCCGAATATTTGACGATCAGGCCATCAAGAAGTTTCTGATCCATGATTCCGAGTACTTCAAGATCGTCAACTTCAATATCAGGGCGGGCCAGACCTTCCCGGTCCATTCTCATCAGGTTGAGGGTCAGCTCAGCATCTTGGTTCTTGAGGGCTGCGGCGAATTCCTGGGTAAGGATAATGCGGCCATGCCGGCAAACCAGGGGGATGTGCTCATCTCCGAAATCAGCGAACCGCATGGGGTCCGGGCGCAAAAGGACATGCGTATCCTCGTGACCATTGCCCCGCCGATCTGATGGCCCTGGACGTTGCAGGCTGCAAATTACCCCATGACGCTATCGGGGCGATGAGGAAGGTCTCGGTCGATGATCTAAACCGAATGGTTCGGTAAGGACCGATAAAAAAAGTCCGCAGAAGTCTATGAGCTTTTTGGCCGCGCCATCTCGGTTAAGGCAAGGTCGCGGCGTTTCAGATAGGTCTGCCGGACCAGGTCGATATCGGCCAGAAAATGCCGGAGTTCCTCCATGGTCATGGCCTGGGGACCGTCGCAGAAGGCAAGCTCCGGCGCGGGATGGCACTCGGCCAGGATCATGTTGGCCCCGGCGATCACGCCCTGGGCGGTGGCATGGAAGATATCAAGGATGTTGTCCGGTGCAGATACCTTGACCCCCACGGAGTGGGTGGGATCGATACAGACCGGAAGTCTGGTGAGCCTCTTGATCACCGGCACATGGGCAAAATCGACGAGATTCCGATGGGGCTCGCCCAGGTTGGTCTTAACCCCCCGCAGGCAGAAGATGATCTTGCGGTTTCCCTCGCTCGCGATGTATTCACAGGCGTTCAATGACTCTTCCAGGGTGAGTCCCATGCCCCGTTTGTAGAGCACCGGAAACTCCTGCTGGGAACCGACGGCCTTGAGGAGCTCAAAATTCTGGGCGTTTCTGGTCCCGATCTGCAGCATCACGCCGGTGGGTTTACCGGCCTCCTCCAGGGCCTTCTGGATTTCCTCGATGTGCACGGCCCGCAGCACCTCCATGGCCACGACCTTAATCCCGTATTTGCCGGCGAGTTCAAAGAGCCAGGGCAGGCAGTTTGGCCCATGGCCTTGAAAATCGTACGGGCTGGTCCGCGGTTTATAGGCCCCCATGCGGGTCGTGGTGATGCCGAGTTCCTGGAGTCGGCGGAAGATGATCTCCGCATGTCCTTGGGTGTCCACCGCACAAAGCCCCAAAAAGACATGAAGCGAATCCTGGTCAAAACTGAGGCCGTTATAGTTGAAGCCGAGTTGGTCCAGTTGACCGCCATGCCGTCCGATCAGGCGGTATTTACTCGAGATCCGGATCACACGCTCCACGCACGGCATGCTCTCCAGGGTTTCCGTGGGGATATCGTGGGTCGCGCCGATGAGATAGATTTCCGTGACCGACCGGATCGCTCCCTGGATGATGGAACTCCTGGTAGTGATCCCTGGAAATAGTTTTAGATACTCTTTTACCGGGATGGTTTCCGGTCCGTCCGGTTCAATGGCAGGCTTAAGTATTATAATCATATCGATTCCCCCACGGCTTTTATCACTCCCTTGGGGTTCCCCAGGGAAGGACTTTTTTTGTTGATGACCGCGTCGATGAGGTCTTCCGACACCTCATTGGTAATGATGACCTTGCCGATGGTTGTGGGCAAAACAAAAAATGGTCGGCCGGAAACGGCCTTTTTGTCGGTTTTGAGATACTGCTTGATGAGGGTGCGGTCGAGTTCCGGCGGAATGGTGGTGGGTAGGCCGAAGGCAGCGATAAGTTCTCGCACCTCGTCCGCCTCATCCGGGGCCAGGAGCCCTTTTAGCCTTGCCATTTCGCATGCCGTCGCCATGCCCGTTGCTACCGCCAGTCCATGCGCCAGGGTATAGTTCGAGGCCCCCTCCACCGCATGGCCGAGGGTGTGGCCGAAGTTCAAGATCCGGCGGAGATCTCCTTCCCGTTCATCGGCCTCCACCACCCGCGCCTTGATGGAGCAACAGATATCAATAACCTCTTCCAGTATTGCGAGGTCGAGATTCAGGATCTTGTCCCGGTGTTCTTTAAGAAAGTAAAAAAAATCCCGATCATAGATAATACTGTATTTGATCACCTCGGCAAGGCCGTTCATGAGTTCGGCCGGCGGGAGAGTGGTAAGTACTCGGGTGTCGATATAGACACATCGGGGTTGATAAAAGACGCCCACCAGATTTTTCCCCTCCGGAATATCCACCCCGGTCTTACCGCCCACCGAGCTGTCCACCTGGGCAAGCAGGGTGGTCGGTATCTGGACAAAGGGTATGCCACGCATGTAGATGGCTGCCAGAAACCCGGTAATATCGCCGGTTACCCCGCCTCCCAGGGCGATCAGGCCATCCTTTCTGTCCACACCGAGCTGGGCGAGACTGCTTGCAAGCTGCGTAATCGTGGTCATGTTTTTGCTCGTCTCTCCCTGGGGAAAGGTGACCAAATCAACGGCAAGGTCCGCCCCCTGAAGCGAGGAAAGCAATACTGATCCATAGATTTTGGCGACCCGGCTGTCCGCAACCACCACATACCGCTTGGCGATGGCGCGATTTTTAAGATCAGGGCCGATTGCCGTAAGCACCCCTTCCTCGATACGAATGGAATAAGACCGTTCTGCCAGGCCGACCTGAATTTCTTTCATGCTGTTTCTCCATGGTAACCGTAAAAAGTCCGGAAAAAAAATTTGGGCCTTGATCATCGTTTGGCCAACTCGTAGCCCACTCGTAGGTCGGGTTAGCGTAGCGTAACCCGACATTAACCTCGGAATTGTCGGGTTACGGCAAAAAACGCCTAACCCGACCTACGATTTGAACCAAGAAGCATTGAACTGTGCCGAGACAATGATCAAGGCCAAAATTTGTTATCAATGTTTTTACCACAGAGAGTTACCGGGTCACAGAGAAAAGTTTTGAGAGGGTGTATAAAATTTCGCGGCCGGATCGGTTTATTGTGACCAGGGCGTTTCTATAGTATACATGTTCCGTTCGTTGAGATGGCCGATCCGACGCGGCTGGTTTAGAAGGGGATAATTCACTTGGAGGAACCTTCATATGAAAACAACGGCACCACTCATTTTTCTTGCCCTCCTTTTACTGGCAAGCGGTTGTGCCCGTCTGCCGGTAAAAACCGCCCAGGAGTCGATGCGTAAGACCGCACCTCCGGCCCTTCTGGAAGACGATCTGGGCCTTAGTTCCCTGCGCGAAGGCATCAGGACCAATGCGGAATTCTTGCGGAAAAAGGGCCGGCCCGATGATATTCTGGTCTTTGGACCTCGATCTGTCAGACGGGAGGATTATGTCGAGGCCCTTGAGATGCTGCTCGCAGACACAGAAGGGATGACGGATATCCAGGAATTTTCCGACGTTCTTAAGGCCGATTTCGATTTTTATGAGGTCTACGGCCAAAGGGAATGGGGTGAGGTCTTCATCACTTCTTACTATACCCCCGTTATCGAGGGCTCAACGATACCAACCCCGCGTTTTTCCCAACCGCTCTATGGGGTGCCCCACGATCTCGTCTGGGTGAACCTCGGGAGCTTTGCCAGACGTTTCCCTGAAATGATGCCCTGGCAGGGCCTACCAAACGAACAAAAAACAAAGCCTGGTATATTGCGGGGCCGTCTTTGTCCTTGCCCGGAGAAAGGGTGTGTCCCCGAGGTAGCACCCTACTACAGCCGAAAGGAGATTGACGGTGAAAGGCGACTGGCCGAACAAGGGCTTGAACTTGCCTGGCTTGATCCCATCGATTGTTTTTTTCTCCAGATCCAGGGCGCAGGCGTTGTGAACCTGGATAATGGTATGCGCCTGCGCGTAGGATATGCGGCCCAAAACGGTTATCCCTATGTGGCCATCGGCAAATTCATGTTTGATGTTATCCCGCCGCAGAAGATGAGCATGCAGGCCATTCGCCGGCATCTCAAGACGCTTTCGTCGGATGAGCTCCAGGAGATGCTGAATAAAAATCCAAGCTATATTTTTTTTCGCCCCTTACCGGGTGATCCGGTCACGTATCTCGGGACCGAGGTCATGGATGGACGCACCATCGCTACTGATTCCAGATTTTTTCCCAAGGGGGCACTGGCCTATCTTGAGTTTGAAAAACCTGACTTTCCCGATGAAGAGGCCGAGGAACCGGCAGGATGGGTGAAGACCTCCCGCTTTGTGCTGGATCAGGATACGGGCGGTGCCATTCGCGGACCGGATCGGGTGGATCTGTACTGGGGGGAGGGAAGAATTGCCGAACAGCATGCCGGCGTGATGAAAAACCGGGGCCGGCTTTATTATCTGGTGTCCAAGTCGGCCAATTAGGAGGCTAACAGCTAGCGATTTATCGTTTAATCCGGTTATTCGCATCGACATTAACAAGGCGGGGCTGTAATTTCATGACCTCATCCTCGGAGAAGAGGGCATAACTTACAATAATGATGAGATCGCCAATGGCCACCCTCCTTGCGGCGGCGCCGTTCACGCAGATTATCCCTAAGTTCTTTTCCCCTTCAATGACGTAGGTGTTGAACCGTTCACCGTTAGAAATATTATAGACCTCGATTTTTTCAAAGGAATAAAGGCCGGCCTCCTCCATCAGGGCCTTGTCGATGGTAAGGCTGCCCTCATAATTGAGATTGGCGTCGGTGACCGTGGCCCGATGGATCTTTGATTTCAGCATAATTCGCAGCATGTATTTTCCTTATTCCTGAAACAGCCGGGCATTATCAATCAGTCGGGTCCGGCCGACCTTGACCGCCATGGCAAGTACCGTATTTTGGTCTATAACGCCTTTCGGCTCCAGAGACTCCCCGTCGATGATTTCCACATAATCGATCAAGGTGTTCGGGGATTTATGTATAAAGGATTCTATTTTCGTCTTCAGCGCCAGGCTGTCAAGATGGCCTTCGGCCACCTCTTTCCCGGCGAGTTGAATGGACTGCCAGAGGCAAATGGCCGAGGTTTTCCGGTCCGTTTCCGAAAGATATATATTCCTTGAACTCATGGCAAGGCCATCCGGCTCCCTCACCGTGGGATGGGGGAAGATTTGTACGTCCCAATCGAGGTCTTTAGCCATCCGTTTGATTATCGCGAGCTGCTGAAAGTCCTTCTCACCGAATATTGCCCAATGAGGAAGGACGGTATGAAAAAGTTTGGCCACCACCGTGGCAACCCCCTCAAAATGACCTGGCCGGCTTTTTCCGCAAAGCCCTTGGGATAAGAACTCAACATTTATCCGGGTTTGGTAACCCGGAGGGTACATGGTCCCGGCCTCGGGGAAAAAGAGGATATCAACCTTTTCTTTTTGCAGGAGGGCCTGGTCTCGATTCGGATCGCGGGGGTAGCGGGAAAAATCTTCGGCTGGGCCGAACTGCATGGGGTTGACAAATATGCTTGCCACCACGAAATCGGCTAGTTTCTTGGCGTTCCTCATGAGGGCAAGATGTCCTTCATGAAGAAACCCCATGGTGGGGACCAGGGCAATCGTCTGTTTGTTTTGGCGGACCGCCTTTGACCAGGCAATCATTTCCTGGGGCAGGGTGATGATGTGCACGGCGCGATTATTTACCCAGGCGGGCCAGCCGTTCCTCAACCCAGGCTTTCATCTCGCCCGGTTGATCCTTTACGGCAGCAAGGTATTTTTCATAGGCCTCTTTGGCCTTGGCCGGGTCATTTTTCCGTTCATACACCCTTCCCAACCCCAGATATCCTTCCGGTGCGAAGCCTGAAAGCTGCGTGAGCCTGGTATAGTGTTCCGCGGCCTGGTCAAGCTCATTTTTGCTCTCCAGGGAACTGGCAATCCCCAATTCCAGTAAGGGGAGGATAGGGCTCTTGCCGGATGTCCTGTCCAAGGCCTCCGTATACATTTTCACCGACTCTTCATAATTCCCGGCCTTTGCCGCCTCATGGGCCAGTTCCACCCGACTCCAGACTGAGGCCTCTGAACGGGAATATTCCGTCATGATCCGGTTTAAAAGGTCCCGACGCCTTGGTTCGTCCTTTTCCTCCATGGCCTGGGCCAGCAGGGCCGCCGATTTTTTTTCCCGGACATCAAGGTAGTGGGAAAAGGACTGCCAGACGATCAGCAGGGCCACGAGCGTTGCCAGGCCAATTTGAAGGAGCTTTGCGTTTTTTCTGATGAATGAGGCGATCTCCGGGGGCAGGTTCAGTTCATCCCAAAGATCGCGGCGTTCCGGGGTAATGGACTCCAGGGCTTTCTTGGTTATTGCACCTTGGGGGGGCATAGTGGTAAACCTCTTTTTATAATAATAAAGTTCAGGGGAAAATTGCTGACTTTATGTAACTACTCAGGTGGATAGTCTGTAGGTGTTTAGGTGGATAGGGGGGATAACCA
>CAZDYX010000131.1:0-925 GCA_964509775.1 uncultured Desulfobulbia bacterium
TCACTGAGGCGATCTTTATTACCACGCATCCGCCTCCTTAACCTCAATAAAAAATGGCTCATCGCGGATTAGTGGGAAGATGCCAAACGAATGGTGCGCATAGCGCACCCTACAAAGGCATCGAGTTACATCTAACCAGCATGCATTCTCCGTTTTTGTAGGGTGCGTTATACGCACCAATTCCAAAAAGTTGGATGTATTTCAAGGTGATTTCCCACTAATCCGCGAAGAGCCTAAAAAATTTAGCTTGGTCACTGCCGAATGGGGTGTGGAATGTGGGGTGACGCGTGGCGAGTCGAGAAAAATGGCAAGCTCTTCTCGATTTTCCCTTTCCCGGTTACCTGCCTTGAATCCCGAGAGCAGTTCGCCGATAGAAATGGCGGTAATGCCTATGTGAGAAACCTTTCTCAACACCCGGACAATATCGGCATCGCCCTTAAGCGCTCCTGAATAGATAATCGTGTCGATGAGCAGGCGGTTCATTTCCACAGCTCGGTATCAATTTGTCGTTCAGCCTCGATTTTCCCCTGGATTTTTTGCGCACCGAAACCATTCCCTCCTTGACGTCCTGCTTTTCTTTATGGTAGATCAACAGGCTGTTTTTGACTGTGAGGCAGAAGGTTGACAGCGCATTTTTTCCCTTCTGGCCTTGGCCACCCCGAAAGCAATTTCTGATCAACTTCTTATCATCTTCTTATCATATCAATATGGATGACACTATGAATCGTCTGGAAGAGGTGTTTCGCAACACCTTCCAAAACGACGAGATTTCCATCACCCGGAACACTGCTGCCCAGGACGTCGAGGGTTGGGATTCCATGATGCATGTCACGCTCATCATGAACGTGGAAAAGGCCCGGTTCGACAAGATTCTTTCCAGCGAGGAAATAAAGCAGATCATCTCCGCGCTCGGCACCGGCATCGG
>CAZDYX010000131.1:935-1340 GCA_964509775.1 uncultured Desulfobulbia bacterium
CTTCAAGATCCGTTTTCATATCTCGGAAGTGGTAGCAATGAGGAATGTCGGCCAGATGGTCGATCTTCTAAACTCACGGAAAAGGGGCTAACGCCTTGAAAACCGCTGAAAATTTTAAACCTGCCGTCCGCTGCTCCGGCATATCGGACAATCTTAATTAATCCATCATCCCCCGGTCTGCGCCGAGTCGCCGAGCCTGTTACTGACCACGGAGCCGGGGGAAAGGTGTCGGGTCCATGACCGAAGAAAGGAATATCCGAACCGTGGTGAGGGACTGTGCACGCCTGTCCCGGGAGCAACGGACAGAAGAGGCCCTGACCATACTGCGCCACGTGATTCGAACCGGGCAGCTCCTGCCGGAAGAGATCGAAGCGGCCGGACGTCTTTTGGGCGGCATGTTCACGG
>CAZDYX010000131.1:1350-3934 GCA_964509775.1 uncultured Desulfobulbia bacterium
GGGCCCGCGGATGGATTTTGTCGGCGTCAACGTATTAATCGTGGGCCAGTGCACCACATCCTGGTTGGTACAGACCCTGACAGCCATTGGCTGGGGACATGGGATTGCCGCCCGGGTGCAGGAAGGCGCCTATGACACCGTGATTCAGGATCTTGTCGGTCTCTCCCGGCCGGTGGACATCGTGGTGGTGGTGCCGTGGCATCAGCGCCTGCTGGGCGACGACGGCCGACCGCCGGCGGCGCGGCTGGACGACGAATTGCAGTTTCTGCGTCAGGCCTGGGGGCGGGGGCAGGCCAAGAAGGCCCGGTTGGTGCAGGTGGGCTATGATTGGATCTGTCCCGGCCCTTTGGGGTATTACCTCGGAAGCAGCACCGAAGGCGACGTGGCCTTGGTCCGGAAGGCGAACAACCTGCTCCGCGCCGAATTGCCCAAGGGTGCCTACCTGGTCGATCTGGAACAGGTCTCGGCGGCCGTGGGCCGTCGGACCTTCTACGACGCCCGCAACTACTTCTGGACCAAACAGCCCTTCAGCCGGACCGGGGTCCGTTGCCTTGCGGAGCACATCTGGGCCGGAATCCGTGCGGTAACGACCGGCCCGAAAAAGGTACTTGTCCTTGATCTTGACAACACCCTGTGGGGCGGAGTGGTCGGGGATCTGGGACCGCTTGGGGTCGAGCTGGGCGACAGCCCCGAGGGTGAGGCCTTTCGAACATTTCAGCGGCATCTGAAGGGACTCCGCCGGCGCGGTGTACTCCTGGCCGTTTGTTCAAAAAACAATCTTAACGATGCCCGCGAACCCTTTGAGAAAAATTCCCAGATGCTGCTTTCTTTATCCGATTTTGCCGCGTTCGAGGCCAACTGGGACCCAAAGCCTCTGGCACTCCGACGGATCGCCCAATCCTTGCGGCTGGGGATGGACAGTTTTGTCTTCTTCGACGACAATCCCGGGGAACGGGAACACGTACGTCAGGCCCTCCCTGATGTGGCTATCGTCGAGGTGCCGCCGGACCCTGCCGATTATGTCAACGCCCTGCAGGAGGGGCTGTGGTTTGAGGCCGTTGCCATCACCGAAGTGGACCGCCAGCGCGCCGACCAGTATCTGGCCGAGCAGCAAAGGCGGAGTAACGAGAGGATGGCGGTTTCCGTGGAGGAGTATCTGGCATCGCTTCTATTGGAGGCCGAAATCGAGCCCATCGCCGAGCCGAACATGCAGCGGGTCGTCCAGTTGCTGGGCCGAACGAATCAGTTCAATCTTACCACCCGACGGCATACGGCCGAGGAGGTCCGCCGGTTGCTGGAAGGCCCTGGTGCCCTGGGACTTGCGCTTCGCCTGAAGGATCGTTTTGGAGACTACGGACTGATCTCCGTGGTTCTGGCCGCCCCCTGGTCCGGGGCAGACACGACCCTGCGTCTAGACACGTGGTTGATGAGCTGTCGCGCCATCGGCCGATCGGTCGAGGAATACCTGATGAATTGTTTGGTGGAGGCGGCAACGAGGCTCGGCTTTCAAACATTGATCGGCGAGTATATACCGACAGCCAAGAATGTGCTGGTAGCCGACATGTACCCGCGCTTCGGATTTGCTCCTTCCGGCTCCGCTGAGGACGTTGGCTTGCGGTTTGCGCTCTCGCTGGATGATTTTCGGCCCTTGCAGACCTTTGTCCGGCCTAAGGCATGAGCCCGCCAAGGCCGGACCCATGTCAGCCCCCGGACCAGTCCGGCAACCTTCATCGGCCGCGATCGGCGCGGAACCCTCGGTCTGAAGGCCCCTGCCGCCATCAAATCGAACAGGGAACCGAGTGTTTCGTGTATGCCATAAATTTCCCGGAATACCTGTTGAGGCAGAATGAAGACGTCCCCCCATGGAAGAAGCCCAATCCGTTTTCCCTCGGTGATCTTTGACCGGTTGTACATCGCCGACCGCACAAGCCTGCGCGAATTCTTCGTGATCAGACTGGCGGAGCAGGTGGACTACCATCGGCTACAGCGGGCGGTGCGGTTATCCCTGGATGCCGAGCCGATCCTGGGCTGCCGGTTTGTCGAACATTTTTTTAGTCCCTATTGGGAACGAAGAGCGGATCTCGACGGACTGCAACTCTGCACCCTGAAGAGCCCGAGGTCAAGGGAGGAGTTTGATGGCGCCTTGATGGATTTCATGGCGATGAGGATCAGCGCGACCGAGGATCCATTTGTGCACGTGCTGGTGCTGCGGGAATCCGGTGATACCCTCTGTGTCAGGATGAACCATATCATGGGGGATGGGACTGCCACCAAGGCCTACGTGGAGCTGGTTGCCAGGTTGTACCGGAAGTTGGGTGATGATGTCCGGTTCTCTCCCGAACCAAACCCGTCAACCAGACGAGATCTCGAGCAATTGCTCCATCGCTACGGACTTGCCGGCAGGCTGGGGTTGACGGTCAAGTTTATAAAGCAATTCATTGGGGCACGGAAACCCAATAAGTGGCGTCTTCCGGAATCTTCAGGCAAACGGCCGGCGGCCCCGCGCTTGGTCTCCCGAACCCTCCCGGCGGAGCGGATGGAGGCCGTGGACCGCTACTGCCGTCAGCAGTACCCCAACATGGAG
>CAZDYX010000131.1:3944-5426 GCA_964509775.1 uncultured Desulfobulbia bacterium
TGCCGTCAACACAATGCCATGACCAATGAGGTTCTGGTGGCCGCAATGTATCTAAGTCTTTTAAGGCACGTGCCCCCGCCGGCAGGTTCTTCTCCGGTGATAGCAATCCCCGTGGACCTCCGGCGCCATTTAAAGGACCGCCGCTTGTCCGCATCGGCGAACCTGCTGTCTGTGATGGCCTTGCGACTTCCGGCGACCGCCTCCGCCGGCCTGGACGAAATCGTGGCCCTCGTCCGTGAGACCTTGTTCACTCAGGCCATCAACACCGACGGCTGTCTGGCCTGTATACCGATGGTCCTGGACCTTCCCCCGCTAAGGCAACTTCTTGCCATGATCCCTTTCGGCATCATGAAGGCCATTGCCCGGCGAACAGGCAGAAACACCCCGGGATGGGTCAATCGACGCGGGGTGGCACTGTCGAACCTGGGCGAAATCAATCCGGAGAGCGTCCGCTTCGGCAATGCCGGGGTTGTCGACGCCTTCCTAACGGGCGCCGGGGTGACGGCATATCTCCTGGTGGCAAGCAGGTTCAACGGGGCCCTAACCCTTTCTTATCTGATTGATGAGTCCATTGTTGACCCCGATTTGATCACCCGCATTCTGGATACAATGGTGGACAACATGCCGGTTTGAACAGCAATGCCGGTGATGCGGCGGTGATGACCATGTAGATGAGCAATCCGCCTGATCGCGACCAACCCCCTAAAGAAAAAAAGGTAAGAAAATGTCTAAAAGAAGGTTCACTGGGGAGGATCAGGATATTTTTGCCCGACTTTCCGGAGATTACAATAAGCTGCACGTGGACGAAGTTGCGGCGCGCAGATATCTCTTCGGAAGCACGGTGGTGCATGGTGTTCATATGCTCTTGTGGGCACTGGATAGATGGTCTGCGGATCTTGAAAGGCCGGCGGAGCTTCTTTCTCTAAAAATTTCTTTTAAGAAAAATCTTTCTGTCGGCGAACTGGTCGGATACCGGCTTAATGGTGATCAGAATAATCATGTTGAAGTCGAACTATATGAAGAGGACCAGACAAATGCCCTCATAAGATGGGAATGGAAATACGCGGCTATTGGACAACCGGGCAATGTGGTTCTAAATTTTCCCGAGCGCACCGCATGTAGGGATCTGAAGGCGGAAGAAATCTCCACCGCCTCCGGAAAACTGGGTTTATATGTGGAGCCGGAAACAGCAAGGAAATTATTCCCTGATCTCGCAAAAAACCTGCCTTTACTCCAAATAGCTCAACTCCTTGCCACCACGCGACTGGTCGGGATGGAATGTCCGGGACTTAATTCGGTGTATAATGAGCTTGACGTCAGATTTGCGAGCAAACCGTCAGAGGCAACGGCCCTGGAATATAAGGTAATAAATTTTGATGACCGGTTTCCGCTGGTGGCGATGGAGGTTTCCGGGCCTTCCATGAAAGGGACGATAAGATCATTTCTAAGGCCGGCTCCCAGGAAACAGAAGAGCTTCTCGGA
>CAZDYX010000131.1:5436-8725 GCA_964509775.1 uncultured Desulfobulbia bacterium
TATCCGGCATCGTGATCCCTGATGAATTTAAGGATCAAAAGGCTCTGGTCATCGGAGGCGGCCGGGGATTGGGAGAAGTTACCTCCAAATTACTGGCCGCCGGAGGCGCGAGGATAATTCTTACCTTTTATAAAGGGTCTGACGATGCCCAACGGGTTGTCGATGAGATCGTCTCCGGAGGGGGTAAGGCCGAGAGCATCTATTTTAATGTCCTGGCCCCGGCGGAAATATCCGTTGGTCAAGGGATGATGAGTTTCCTGACCCACCTGTATTATTTTGCAACGCCGCATATTTCGGCGAGAAAAGGGCCATTTTCAGCAAAAATCTTCCGGACCTTCTGCGATTATTATGTTTCGGGTTTTTCCGCTACCCTGGAATTCTTGTTAAAACAGGCCCCAACCATAAACAAAATATTTTATCCATCTTCTGTTTTTGTTGAAGAACCGCCCTTATTGTTCAAAGAATATGTTGCAGCCAAGGCAGCAGGTGAAGCCTTATGTTCATTCCTCGAAAAAAGTTCTGAAAAAATATCAAGCTATAAAGCCAGGCTGCCCAAAATGGCTACGGATCAAACAGTCAGTCTGATGGGGGATGACAGTGTTGATCCAGTGCCTGTCATGTTGAACCAACTGAGAGAATTCGGTAATTATACCAGATAATCCGATTAATTTATAAGCGGTGCAATCGAGACCATCGTTACTGCCATGAGCCTCAGACTGCAAGTCCTGCACGGATGCAAAAACCTTAAGAGACCGATCGCGGATTTAAACTTTGTGCTGAACACGGAAAAATGCCGGCTTAACTACGCGATCTCCGAGTCATTTGGCTTTGGCGGCCATAATGCGGCCATTTGTTTCCGCCGGCCTGACAACGATTTTGGGGTAAGAACTTGAAAAATTCGCTAAAAAAGACCAAGAGCCCCATTCCCCAACCGAATATTGCCTGGATAGTCCGCGTCTTAAACACCGTGGGACGAATGATGGCCAACCTCGGACTGGGCCGAGTGGCCCTGGACGAGAAATCGCTCTGCGCCGCCGCCCGGAGGCGCACGAGGCTCGCCGATTTCGGTGACGAACGTTTTCGCGAGGGGCTGCGCAAGCAACTTAAGGCCTATGAGAATGATTCCCGGCTGACCTATCTAGGACGCCTGCTGGCCCGCTTCCAGGTGGTGCGCTGCCTTTCCAATCGCCTGGAGATCGAGGAGCAGCTCAAACGGAATCCCGAGGTCTGCCGGGTCAACATTCCGCGGCCGTTGATCATCGTCAGCCTGCCGCGTACCGGGACGACTTTCCTGTTTAATCTGCTCGCCCAAGACCCGGCTAGCCGGGCACTTATGCTCTGGGAGGCGATGCGCCCCGGCCGGGTATCGCGAAGGAGGGGTTCAAACCAGGATCAGCGGCTTCGCAAAGCGGCCCGGGCGGTATGGCTGATCTCGAAGATCGCTCCGGGGCTCCGAGCCCTCCATCTGCCCGGACCTGATGATCCGGAGGAATGTCTTTATCTATTTCAGAATACCTTCCTGGGACCCGGCCTAGTAGAGAGGAACTTGACCAAATTTCTCCAGGAGATACCAACGGCGACCATGGAGTGGGCCTATCAGGATTATTACCGGCAACTGCAACTGCTGGAGTCGCAGCGCCCGGCGCCCGGCCATTGGCTGCTCAAGAGCATCAATCATATGTTCAGCCTCGACACCCTTAGCAAGACGCTTCCGCATGCCAGCATCGTCCAGATCCATCGGGACCCGACCCAGTCACTCGCCTCGATGTGCCATTTGCTGGCCCAGTTTTGTGGGATATTTTTCGATGACGAGCGCTGGAAGACCTTCGGTCCTGACATCCTGATGCTCTATGTCGAGGCACTCCGCCGCTCCATGGAGGCCAGGAAGAAGATACCCCCCGACCGTATCTTGGACGTGAGCTACCGGGACCTGTCGGCCGACCCTATCGGGGTAGTGCGGCGGATCTACAGTTATTTCGGCTATACTTACACCGATCAATTCGACAACCTGATGCGGGTCTGGTTGCGGGACAAAAGCAAGCCGGCGCGGGCCAAGGGTTACTATTCTTTTGAGCAGTTCGGAATTGACCGTGGCAGCCTGGAAAAGGCCTTTGCCTTCTATAGCGAGCATTACCACCTCGACCTGCCTTGATCAACTTGCGTATGTTATGAAAAGATTTTATGGCCTGTTGGCCTTTTTGCACCACCAGGAAGGCCAGCCGTGCGGCTGCCATTCCCGATGACAGTCGTTTCATCTCATACATTAGCATGACAGCTCGGACAAAACCAACTGCCGCGACAGGAAAAGGCCAACAGGTACTCGTACTTGCACTCGGGACAGCGGACCCTCGCGAACCCCACCTTCAAATCACCGCATTTCAAGTAATTTCGGACGACTTCGGAGATGCTCGGCCGAAAGAAATACCCTCAAGGGGCATAAACCGTACTCCCTTTCGAACCGCTCCTCATAGTGCTGCTCAAAGCTTTCGTAGTGGTCGTTGAGCAGGTGCCACAAAGGTGAGTCTTTGGGTTTTCGCGGATGATGAACGTCCGCGTGTTCTATCCATCGTTCGTCTTCCCCCATGCACGGTGGACAAGGCATGTTTCATGGCAAAATTCCATAAATCTTTCCAGTATGCCGTTAAGACACACGATTTCGCGTGCATTGCAGCACGATTTATGGAAAAGTTGCGGCCAATTTTGCACCTCAACCCAAAGGAGATCTTTCATGACCCAGGCGAAATTGGGCGATACCGTACAGGTTCATTATACCGGCAGGCTGGATGATGATACCATCTTTGACTCATCCAGGGAAAGGCAACCCCTGGTCTATACTATTGGCACTGGTCAGGTGATCGAGGGCTTTGACGAGGCAATACTCGGCATGACCGTCGGCGAGACGAAAAAGACGAAAATCCCGCCGGAAAAGGCCTATGGCCCGCACTCCCCGGAAATGGTAATGGAAGTTGACCGTCGTCATTTCCCGCCGGAGATTGTTCCGGAGCTCGGTTTAAAACTACAACTGGGCTCACCCGCGGGAGAACCGCTCGTGGTCACGATCACCACCATCTCCGGCGATATTGTCACCCTGGACGCCAATCCGCCGCTGGCCGGAAAGATCCTCAATTTTGAAATTGAACTGATCGGCATAATGTAAAGACTACCAGGTACCGGGCGCCCGGAACGGTGCAATGCTTACGGTGGGTCAGCAACGACAAGCTGCTCGTTCGTCATCGGTGCAATACAAAAAAGTGACAAACCAGCAATTTTCTTGAATGTCGAATGTCGA
>CAZDYX010000132.1:0-8640 GCA_964509775.1 uncultured Desulfobulbia bacterium
TTGTCTTTATTTCCTTATTCTGACTCCTGAATTCTGAATTCTGAATTACTTTTCATGATCTGGGGGTGATCTCTGATCATGAGCGTTTATTAAGGGGCTTTATACTTGATGGCACAGGAGGAAACATCTTCAAAAAAGAAGAAAAACAGCCTGGAGCCGGGTGAAACCCTGGGTGATTTTTTTAAGAGGGAACGAATCCTGCGCGGTTATTCTTTGGAAGAGATCGCCATGGCTACGCGGATCCCGTTCCGTTCCTTACGTGCCTTGGAGGAGAATGACCGTAACAGCCTTCCTGCCGAGGTCTATGTGCGCGGGTTTATCAGGGAGTACGCGAGGTATATCGGGATTGACCCGCAAGAGGTCATGGGGCGTTATGTTTTAAAAAGCGGCGGGGAAACGGAAGAATTCCGGCCTGAACGTGTGGCAGCCGATCTTTTCGCCTCGAAAGGCATGACTGAGTCGGTCCGGTTGTTCAGCCGGCGAAGGATTGTTTTCGGTGTTATTATTCTTCTGGTTTTGGGGGTGGCTTACTGGGGGGGCAATAAAATGAACCGGCTTGCCTTACATTCGGGAGGGCGGACCAGTTTTTTTGAGACCCTGCGTCACCTGGCCGGTGAAGATCAACCTCCCCTCCCAGCGGTCCCTGCAGCCCAACAGTCTTCCGGCCTTCCACCGGCAGTATCCCCGAGCCTTTCCGGGTCAATTCCTGCCGGCTCATCCGGTAGCCAAGGTGCCACGGGGACCTTTGAGAACGTAGCACGTTCCGGGCAGGCTGAAAATCCTTCCCTGATCGATCAAATGGCAGCGCAAATAGCGGGTCAAGATGAAGGTCGGACAAACAGGTATGTACTTGAGGCATATTTTAGGGAAGTGACTTGGCTGCGGGTTAAGGTTGATTCTGATCAGCCTCAGGACCATACTTTTCAGGTCGGCGACCGCCAGGTTTGGAAGGCCAAAGAAAAGATCGACCTCTATATTGGGAATGCGGGCGGGATTGAACTTACTCTCAATGGTAAAAGCCTTGGTCCCCTAGGGGAAACGGGTAAGGCCATAAACTTTAACCTTCCGTAACTACTCAGGTGGATAGTCTGTAGGTGTTTAGGTGGATAGGGGGGATAACCATGTGAGATTGCACAAAGCTCAGAGCATTTGAACTGGCCGAAACTTTTAGAGACCGAAAAGGTGTTGGGGTCCTTGATTTGTTCTTTGCGCAGTCCTAACAGACTACAGCCTAAACAACCTGAGTAGTTACAACCTTCCTTAGGAGGCTGTCGAAAAATTAGCTTCATAGTAGAAGATAATTTTTTTGATCGCCTCTAAACCGCTACGTTTACAAGATGCCCCATCAACGCACTATGGCCGTGGTCCTCTCGGTTTCCGATCATGGCGAATCCGATAAGATTGTCACCTTCTACTCCCCTCATTTCGGCCGTATGATTGGCATAGCCAAGGGCGCCAAGCGGAGCCGGCGCCGTTTTGTCAATAAGCTCGAACTGTTTTCCCTTCTTGACCTGATGTTCGTGGATAACTCCCGGAGCGATCTGGTTCGCGTTGAGGAGGCTGACCTGGTTGCGCATTTCGGGTCGCTGCGGAGACATTATCAGCGGTATGGTGCTGCCGTTTTGCTGTGTGAGCTTATGCTGGCCTGGACCAGGGAGCATGACGGGAATTATCGGCTGTTCCCATTACTGATATGGGCCTTGCGCAGCCTCGATCACGGACATGATGCCGTATGGGTGGTGGCCATTTTTTATCTACGGTTGATGGGGATTCTGGGATATGAGCCCCGTCTCGCCGGTTGTGTCAAGTGTAATAGTCTCCGTCTTGAAACGAGGCCCTATGCCTTTGTGCCGAATTTGGGCGGTCTGGCCTGTTCTTCCTGCTTGGGAATCCTGCCGGCATCTTCTGTTTCCTTATCGTTGAACACGGTGAAGCTTTTACAGCAGGCCCAGCGATTACCGTTGGAAAAGCTCGACCGGCTCCGGTTTTCACCGCAATCCCAGAGGGAAGCCCTCTCTTTTGTAAGGAGTTACGGCAGTCAGCTTTTGCAGCGGGACATCAATTCCTGGAGGTTCCTTAGCCTTTTTGTTTAACACGCGTAACTACTCAGGTTGATAGTCTGTGGGTGTTTAGGTGGTAGGGGGGATAACCATGTGAGATTGCCCAAAGCTCAGCGCATTTGAACTGGCCGAAACTTTTAGAGACCGAAAAGGTGTTGGGGTCCTTGATTTGTTCTTTACGCAGTCCTAACAGACTACAGCCTAAACAACCTGAGTAGTTACTAACCCACGTCATATATGGAAATTACACCGGATATCTCCATCTGCACCGTTACCCAAGACCGTCCCGATTTGATCCGTCACCATATCTTGTCCGTGTTGAGCTCAACCTCCCCGATTTTATGCGAGATCATTGTGGCGGACGATCAGCAAGCGGGTCGAACCAGGGTGCTCTTTGACCAGGAATTCCCCGAGGTAGTGGTATATGAGATAGCCGCCGAAGACACCCTTGTTCAGGCAAGAAACAGGGCCTTACAGGTCGCGCAGGGGAGATATATTTTTCTCTGTGATAACGGGGCGATCATCCAGAAGGGTTGCATTTCCCGTTTGCTCGAATTCATGGATGATAATCCATTCGTTGGCCTGGCCGGGCCGAAGATTATCTTGCCGGACCAGACTATCTTTCTGTCGGTGAACACCATCCGGACATTTCTTCGATCTTTGCTTAAATCAGCCGCTAATAGCAACCTATTTCTTAAAGCAAAAAAAAATGAACCCCTTTCTTTTCCCACATCCCTGGATGTTGGTATCACAAGCCTCGTGAATTTACTCCATGGTCCTTGCTTGCTCATCCGTCGGGAAACCATCGAGGAAATAGGTTTTTTGAATGAAAAGCTTGCAGACGAGTGCTGTTATATAGAATATTGTTTGCGTGCCCAACTGGCCGGCTGGCACATTTTTCATGTACATGATGCAGAGGTTTTATGGCTTGGCAGTAAGCAGCCTAACCCGGCAAGCAATAGATTTATAATTTGGTATCTAAAAAGTATGATTTATTTTTTGTTTAAAAAATGGTTTTTTCCGCGAAGGTAATAGCTAACCGCTTTCCATTTCCCAGCCCTGCAGAACTGGTTCCGGGTTGTCTGGGTCAGGAGAGTCTGTTTTTGTAATCGGCATAGGAAAAGGTCCTGACCATTCTGACCTGGCCGGAATCTTTAGAAAGAATGGCTATGGAGGGGAGGCGCACCCCGTTAAAGGTGGTGTTTTTTACCATGGTATAATGGACCATGTCTTGAAAGACGAGCCTTGTCCCTACCTGCAAAGGGGTGGGGAAGGAGTAATCACCGATTATATCACCGGCAAGGCAGGTTATGCCGCCAAGACGGTAGGTGTAGGGATAGTCTCCGGGTCTGCCCGCCCCAACAATCTCGGGCCGGTACGGCATCTCCAGGACATCCGGCATGAGGTGTCGAGGATGGCGATATCCATTTCATTGCGGACGATATCGAGTACCGAGGCCACCAGCACGCCGGCATTGAGGGCCACTGCCTCCCCCGGTTCCAGATACACATCGACTGCGTATCGTTCCTTGAGTCCGGTAATGACCTCACACAGGGTATCCACATCATAACCAGCCCGGGTGATATGATGCCCACCCCCCAGGTTAATCCATTCCATCTGCTTTAAAAAGGAACCGAATTTTTCCTCGACCTTCTGCATGGTTCGTTTGAGGACATCGGAATTCTGCTCACAATGGGTATGCAAATGGAGGCCTGAGATTCCGGAAAGATCCTCGCCAATAAAATACTTGTGAATAACCCCGAGCCGGGATGAAGGGATGCAGGGATTGTATCTTGCTACCCTAACCTCGGAATACTCCGGGTTTATTCGGATTCCGCAGTAGACCTTTTTCCCGCGTCGGATGATGACCGGCCTTAACCTTTGCCACTGGGGAAAGGAATTAAAGACAATATGACCACTGTATTCAATAACCGTAGGAAAGTCGTTGTCGCTATAGGCGGGCGCATAGGTATGAACCTCCTTGCCGAATTCTTCATATCCCAGACGGGCCTCATCCGGCGAGCTGGCGCAGGTGCCGGAAAGGTAGCTCCGCAGGAGCGGAAAAAGACTGAACATGGCAAATCCCTTGAGGGCAAGAAGGATCTTGGCCCCGGTTCTTTCCTGCACGCTGGCCAATATTCGGGCGTTTTTTTCGAGCGCGGCCTCATCACAGACGTAGCACGGGGTGGGAATGTCGTTCAAATTGCAAATCATAGACTTTCCACTACCCAGGGCAGCCCGTGGAGATTTAGTTTCTCCATGAAGGGCAGGGGATCGAACTCTTCCACATTAAAAACACCCGGCTGATGCCACACACCGGTCAGCATGAGCATGGCGCCGATCATGGCAGGCACGCCGGTGGTGTAGGAGATGGCCTGGGACCTAACCTCCTGAAAGCATTGTTCGTGGTCACAGATGTTATAGATGTAGATCTTTTTGGGAAGGCCGTCCTTTATTCCTTCAATAATGCAACCGATACAGGTTTTTCCTTTGGTTAACGGCCCCAGGGATGCGGGGTCCGGTAACAGGGCCTTCAGGAATTGCAAGGGGATAATCTTGTGTCCCGCAAAATCCACTGGATCAATCCTGGTCATCCCTATATTCTTAAGAACCTGAAGATGGGTAAGATAACGCTCTGAGAAGGTCATCCAAAAACGGATGCGCTTGATCCCCAAGATATTTTTGGCCAGGGATTCAAGCTCCTCATGATAGAGAAGGTATATCTCCTTTTCTCCTATTACCGGGAAATTAAATGCGCGGTGCACCGAAAGGGGGGGAATCTCGACCCAGCCGCCGTTTTCATAATATTTCCCCGGCGCGGTTACCTCCCGGATATTTATTTCCGGGTTGAAGTTGGTGGCAAAGGGGTGCCCATGTTCGCCGGCATTGGCATCCAGGATATCAAGGTAATGGATTTCGTCGAAATGTTCCTTCTGGGCATAGGCGCAAAAAATATTGGTGACCCCGGGATCAAAGCCGCACCCGAGGAGCGCCATGATTCCACGTTCCCTAAAGCGCTCAAAAAGGTCCCATTGCCATTTGTAGCAAAATTTTGCCTCGTCCGGGGGCTCATAATTGGCGGTGTCAAGATAATCGACCTTGGTCTGTAAGCAGGCCTCCATGATGGAAAGATCCTGATAGGGAAGCGCCGTATTGATTACCAGCCGGGGTTGAAATATTTCGATAAGATTGACAACCTCTGAAACATTATCGGCATCGACCTGGGCAGTATGGATGGGACTGGTGAGCTCGCGTTTGATCCGTTCACACTTATTAAGGGTACGACTGGCCAGACAGATTTCCGAGAACACCTCCGGCACCTGCGCGCACTTGTGGGTTACCACCCCGCCGACTCCGCCGGCACCGATAATTAGGACCTTATTCATGTTCATCCTCCTTTAGGGCATGGTTCAACTAGGGCATGGTTCAACGTTCCCGGTTTATGGGTTCAAGGTTAGGTTCCTGCGGGTGCAATACAAAAAAGTGAACCATTTACACCAAACCGTTTATCCACTTAACATGCTGATTTAATGTCGAATGTCGAACAGGGAATGTCGAATTATGAAGTCTTGTTCTTGTTTTGTTTGAAGGTCAAATTTTCCACCTTCCTTCGACATTCGATATTCCCTGTTCGACATTCGACATTCAAGAAAATTGCTGGCTTGTCACTTTTTTGTATTGCACCCGGTTCATGCAGGCCACCATCCTCCAAACCTGGAACCATGAACATGGAACCTATTGAACCATGCCGAAATATACAGAATTTTCTCGGCTCAGTCCAGGGCATTTGCCGACTGTCGATTGACAATAAATATGTGATTGATTAAACGAAACAGTCTTGGTAGTATTTTTCCGACCTGTGCGGGTCAGGTGAGCAAAAGAAGGGGGTGATGTCAGGAAGCGTCTATTACCTCTTGCGTTGGTCAACAATTTGAACCTTTCGACGGTTATAATCTCAGTCAACAACTTAATCAACCTAGTCAAAATTTGGGAGGAGGAGAAAAAATGAAAGGAATCGCAAAATGCACGGTGGTGTTATCGACAATGATCGGCTTAATCCTTTCTGTGGGCTTGCCTTCAGATGTATCTGCAAAGAGCCTTAAGGAAGTTGCCCAGTCAAATGAAAATCCGGTGGTGGATACCACCTCAAAGGCCCCAACCGGAACCTATACAGCAACGACCGGCGGGACAGCTACTTCCGTGACCGGCGGGGGCGCCGGAACGAGACTTCGAAAGATGAAATCGACCGAGGCAACCTCCGGGGGTGCGGTGAACATGACCATCAGCAGCTACAGCCCTCGCGAAGAAATTGACGCGGTGGCAAATGCCGGACAAGGAAACATGGCTACTGTCATGAGCAGCTACAACCATGGTTCGATTATGTTGGGCGAAAAGAGCTATGTTGTCAATATGGCGACCTCGTCAACCGTAGGGTCCAATCATGTTATCCATCTCTTTTCTGCCAAACCATTCTCTGGTACCGGGAAGAACGCCAAGACCGGCACCGGGGTAAGCATGGGGATGATTGAATTGACCATGCCTGCAGCAGGGGGGCCGGGAACCGGCAAGATGTATTCCTCTACCGCGGTGGCATTCTCTAAAGACGGAAGCGTAAAGGCAACAGGGAAGGCATCTTCTGCAACTGCCCTAACCAATGTAGCGCCGGCAAATTGATCTTCATGGTTACGCGTTTGAGATCAAAATCGGGGGACAAATTGGAAGCACTAGAGCACGGAGCGCGAAGGGCATACCTTGCGGTTATCTTTTTTTGGGTTGGGTGGCTTATATTCAATGCGTCCGATATTCCGGCTGCAGATTTGTCCCAACCCTTCTCAGAAGCTGCACGGCCTGCGGGTGCGGGGGGGGATATATTGAATGAGGAGGGGGATCAACCGGTATTCACCGTGGCTGATCCCCTTGAACCTTTGAATAGGGCCGTATTCGTCTTTAACGACCGATTTTATTTTTGGTTTCTTAAACCCGTAGCCAGGGCCTATAATTTTGTACTGCCGAGGCCAGCGCGGGAGGGGGTTAAAAATTTCTTTGCTAATGTCACAACCCCAATAAGGCTGGTGAGCTGTGTATTACAGGGGAAATTCAATGCAGCCGCCACCGAGTGGGACCGTTTCTTCTTTAACTCCACCATCGGAATACTAGGCTTTATCGATGCGGCAAAAAAATATGGCAATGTACAGGCCAGTGACGAGGATTTTGGTCAGACCCTGGGCTGTTTCGGGCTTGGTCACGGGATGTATATTACCTGGCCTTTTCTGGGGCCCGGCACATTACGGGATACCTTCGGTCTTGCCGCCGATTCTTTTTTGGACCCGGTATCCTATCTTAATCCATGGTACGCCAGTATGGGGGTAAAGGCTTATGACAAGGGAAACGACACCTCGTTGAGGCTGGGTGACTATGAGTCCGTTATCGAGGCGGCCGTGGATCCCTACGCCGCCATCCGGGATGGTTACATCCAGCATCGGCAAAAAAAAATGGAGAAGTAGGAACCTGCCGGATCTTCGTAGCCTTACCACCAAGGCGGGCTATGCCCGCAACCCAAGTTGTCTTGTTTCACTGCAAAACGAATTTCGAATGTCGAACAAGGAATTTCGAATTATGAAATTTTTCTTGGCGTTACAGGGCTGTCCTCCTTTGACATTCTGCGGTTCCTTGTTCAATATTCGACATCTATGACCGCAAACGACGGTTGGATCTTGTAACATGCTAATATATATGAGTAAAATTTTTTCCGGTTCGGTGAAAAATGGCTTAAAACATATCAAATCAGGTTATTTTTAAACGTTTTTCCCGGATTTAACGATTAATATGCTTTGGTGTCCCTTGGTAATTACTTGAAATCATTCTTCAAAAATAATCCAACCGTCGTTTGCGGTCATAGTTCGATATATCTGTGGGCCGAATACCAGCGGGCCCTGCAAGGGAAATCCACCCCGGCGTTGTCCTGGTCGGCTCGTGCAGACGCTGCGGGGTGTGCAGGTGAGAGGAGGTTCTGGGGGAAAGGGAGGCGAAAGGAAATGGGGACAGTCTCCTTTTTCTTTTAAAATTTCCTTGATTGCAAGGCCTGACCCCGACTTTCTTAAAAATGCAAGATCCTCAAGCAAAACCTGATCTCTCCGATCGATTATCCTCGCACATTGAAATTTCGAGTTTATGCTCCGAGATTTCAATGTCATTAAATGGCAATGATTAACAGGCCAACATATATCCGCCGGATCAACGACAGTAATCGGCCATGCGTGCGAATAGGACAGGATGTTCTGTACGGTGGAGTAAACCTCCAGAGAGAAGTCTTTTCCCATTCCCAGTGCGCAGTCTTCATAGTACGCGATAGCCTCAAGGAATTCTGTTTCGGATTCCGGATGAAAATCAAACGTCATCGTCAGAAGCGCTCTCTGATTCGCGCAAAAACCTGGTCTCCTGGAACGGGTTTGACACGACCGGCACGGAGTTGGGTGCAACACAAAAAAGTTGCAACACAAAAAAAATAGCACTGAATTAAAATAGAGCTGGACTCGTTCATTGCATATGTATAATATGGCAGGCCATGGACTGGCCGTTA
>CAZDYX010000133.1:0-2501 GCA_964509775.1 uncultured Desulfobulbia bacterium
AAATTTGAGATTAGTAATACAAAGGATCGCTTCCCGGCTCGCCTCGTTGTCGGTATCGGGCGAAATCTCCGGCCGCAAGACAGGATAGACGGAGTGGGGTGATTTGCCGAACAGATACGGGAAGTTGTGCAGAAAGTTGACCGGACCATCGGCATTTTTTCGTCCCCCATGGCCCATGGGAGTTTCAACTGGGAGGCCTCGGAACGGTTCTGAAGGTCTGACCGCAGATCTTTGTAAAGCGCGTCCGGATCTACGGACTTACACAACAAGGCTACCAGATTATCAGGCCCGGTTTTCCTTGGTTGCGCCAGCCACGCCTGATAACTCACGGGATCGTCCTTCCAAACTTTGAATGTGACATGGTGCCCATTAAGACCGCGCAGGCGTCTCGAAATGGCCGAGGCCTTATGATCGGCCAGGCAAAGCCAGAGCGCTTCGTGGGGCAAAGGAAAAGGCAGTCCCCAAAGCCTGTGATGGTTGAGAGCAATCCACAGCTCCGGATTTGGCGCCTTAATGCATTGGAGTTGCGAGTAAGCCCCCGGCTTGCGGTGCTTGTCACTTTCGCCTGTCAGTTTTAGGATGTCGTGGAGTTGTGCGAGCATTTCCCAATTCACTGCTGCACCCCTTTTTTGTGGTCTATCAAGCGTTGGCCTCTTTTCAGTGGCTCAGTTTCGTAGCTTCATAGCATCTACCCGGCTACCCGGCTTGCCCCGTGCAAAACCGGGGGCGAGGCCTTTAGTATCAAGCACAACTTTCTCGAAAGAACCCTATAAATGGTACGCATATCAATATATATTGGACTGACCTAGACTGTTACAAGCTGTGCTATATTTGTCAAGAAATAGCCTGAAAACATTTATAAAAAAATAAATATCCTATAATCATAAAGATGTGGATCATTGGATTTAACTTAAAATGAAATGGATAAAGGCAAGAGATATAATCAGGGGGCTTGACCTCTTGACATTCTTCCAGACCATGTGGAAATCTAATGACCAGGAACCGGAGTTGTTCGAAGAACCCCCGGACCCGACGGTTCAGAGTCTGTAACTTGTTGATTGCAAACTATCAATCAGACGAGGAGGCCCAGTATGAATCTCTATCTTGTTCAGCATGGTGAGGCAATGACAAAAGACGTGGATCCAAAACGGCCGCTCTCGGACCGCGGCCGTCAGGATGTCACCAAAGTGGTGCAGTTTGCCGCGAAAAACTGCCGCATGAACATATCGCACATTCATCATAGCGGCAAGCTTCGAGCCCGGCAGACCGGAGACATCCTTGCGGCAGACCTCGATCTGCCCAAGCCGATCGAAATAAACGGCCTGGCGCCGTTGGACGACCCTTCGATCTGGACCTGCCGTCTTGAAGAGCTCACGGACAGTATCATGCTGGTGGGGCATCTTCCGCACCTGGCGAGGCTTACGGGCGCCCTGCTCTGCGGCGGGCCGGAAACAGCGCCGGTAAAGTTTAAGATGGGGGGGATTGTCGCCCTGGTAAAGGAAGACGGGCAATGGTCGCTTGAATGGATGCTCGTGCCGGACATGCTAGAGGGATAGCGACTGGGGACGCATGAAAATACCGCGGCCACCTCATAACTGGTCCGTTTCTCCGAAACAGGCGGTTGCCATTCAAAAAACGCTTGCCTTAGCGGTCAAACAAGGCAGGCCTAGCCGGGCGATCCGATACATTGCCGGGGTGGACGCGGCGTATTCCCCTGAGGGGAACTTTTGCGTGGCCGGCGTTGTGCTGTGGGATCTAAAAGCCGGTGAGGTTGTCGAATGTCATACCGCGACCCGCCGTCTGACCTTTCCCTATATCCCAGGTCTCCTCACCTTCCGCGAGGCCCCGGCCATCATCGCCGCCCTGCGCAGACTGCGCCGGACGCCCGATTGCCTGATGTGCGACGGCCAGGGCATTGCCCATCCGAGGCGATGCGGCATCGCCACCCATCTCGGCATCATTATCGGCCTGCCCGCCATCGGATGCGCCAAAAGTCGCCTGATCGGCACCTACCGCATGCCGGGAGAATCACGGGGCGCAAGCTCCTTGCTTACGTTCAACGATGAGATAATCGGCGCGGTGCTGCGGACACGTGATCATGTAAAACCTGTTTTTGTCAGTGTCGGTCATGACATTGACCTCGACACCGCAATGAACCTCACCCTGGACTGTGCCCGCGGCTTCCGCCTGCCGGAACCGACCCGCCTGGCAGACCACCTTGTCACATACGCCAGAAAGAAAAAAGTGGAAAATCCTGACGTAAGCGATATCAGCCCGGCAAATGGCCATTAATCAGATCAAGCAGACACCGGGCATCGACAGGTGCCGCCCCTTCCGCGTCGTTGTCAAAATAGACATGTACGTCATAACCCTGCCGCAGCCATTCTTTAACCAGCGCCGCCCACTCCCTTAACTGATCAGGGCCGTAGGCGGACGCGTACGTCTTGGCATGGCCGTGGAGCCGGATATAAACCAGATCCGTGGTCACCCTTTCCCACATG
>CAZDYX010000133.1:2511-8618 GCA_964509775.1 uncultured Desulfobulbia bacterium
TCGCGTGCACCATATAAACAAAAGCCAGTCCCCCCCTTTCCCACATGAGCCAGTCCGCCGCGTCCGACATGCACACTGCGATCCGATGACGCCGCAGGATTCCGGCTATTTCGTCATCGAACCAGGAAGAATGACGAAACTCCACGGTATGTCTCACGGCGCTCCAGTTGCCAAGGGCGTCGGCAAACGCCTCAAGGCGTGCCGCATCCTTAGAAAACTTCCGAGGCAACTGCCACAACACCGCGATCAGCTTTTCTCCAAGGCCTAAGGCCCTTTCCTGCTCAAGCAGTATCGAGTCGTGGGGGTCCAGCAGTTTCTTGTTATGGGTAAGGAATCGGTTCCCCTTGATGGCAAACCGGAAACCAGGAGGGGTGCGGTCACGCCATTTTTCAAAGGTCGATTTTTTCTGAAGACCGTAGAAGGTGGCATTTATCTCGATGGCGGGGAACTTCCGGGCGTAAAACTCCAGCCAGTTCTTTTTCGGCACGCCCCAATAGAAACCGTCTTTCCAGCCCTGGTAATTCCAACCACTGGTGCCGATATAGGCGTTGCCTGCCATATGAGCCCCCTTGCTACACAGCAATTATTTTGGCAGAGTAACCAATGCGTTTGCTTGGGCGGATAAGATTATACGTTTCCGCAACACCCAACTTATAATCTTATGACCCCTATCACTCACCTAAAAGAATGGCATCGACAGCAAGTAACTCGGCAGATTTCGCGAGTCCTTTATCGGTAGTTACTATCGTTGCTCCTTCCTGTGAGGCAATAGCCAAGTGAATTGCATCAAGACTTCTGAGTGACGTTTGAAACTGACCGATCCAATCTCTGGCAAGCTTGTAATGGTGGAATTCAACAGGGAGAACATTATAGAAGAAGTCATCCAGGTGAGAGAGAAATTTGGCGGTAACCTTGCTGCCGTCGCCTTGAGCCATTCCCCCCTCACGTATTTTCCTCGAAACCGCGGAAAAAAGTTCAAGTTCGGTAAGATAGCTGATGGCAGGCTGTGCATTGGTGGTCAAAAACAGCTCAACCTTTTCGCTCAGAGGTTCGGGGCAATAATAGGCGACAATTACACTCGTATCAACATAGTACATTAGAAGCGCTCTTCTTTTCTTCCCTTAACAACTATGCTGCTTAACGACTCACCTTGGGAGCGAATTGAGTTCCGAAAAGTCTTTAAGTCCGGCAGCAACTTCCCCTCTCCCCTTGGAGGAACAAGCCGGGCCACCTCCTTGCTCCTGCGCAGGATAATAATCTCATCCCCACCCTTTACCAGATCAAGGAGAGAACTAAACTTGCTTCTAGCCTCCTTAACATTTATCTCCATGTCAGCACCTCTTGAGTTATGTACTCTCAAAGAGTACACTTCATTCGCAGAGAAATCCACAGGAAAATTTTGGCCGAATACGCCGAGGCCTTGTAGGGCGAGATCGCGGCGCCGACATCTTGGTCAAGATGGGCGATGCAGAGCAGGGTCTGGGCCTCGGGTCGGCATCCGGGCCTGGATATTTCGGCCTTGTAAGTTTTAAGTAACATTGCGTCAGGCTCCTGGTTTTACTGCCTCAATCGTTGCTGAAACGACATAATCCTCGATCCTGCTTCCTGGCGCCCAGTCACGGATAAAGGCCCTGCTTTCAGCTTTCGGCATGATCCGGATGTTTCCAAAACCAGTGCGCTGCAACATTTCTTCGATCTCCGGGATTGACGATGCGCCGGTGATACATCCGGTGTACAGCGCCATGTCTTTCATCACGGCTTCGGGCATCTCCGCGGTTTTGACGACATCGGAGATTGCCAGCCTTCCACCCGGCTTTAAAACGCGGAAGGCCTCGGTAAGCACCCTTTCCTTCTCGGGAGAAAGATTGATCACGCAATTTGAAATGATCACATCCACAATGCCATCGGCAACCGGCAGATTTTCCAGCTCTCCCAGCCGAAATTCGACGTTCCCAAACCCCGCTTTCTCCGCATTCCGGCGGGACTTGGAGATCATCTCCGGCGTCATATCAACACCGATGACATTTCCCGCGTCCCCGACCGCCCGCGCCGCCAGGAAACAGTCGAATCCGCCGCCGGAGCCCAAGTCGAGCACTGTTTCGCCTGGCTGCAAGGAGGCGATGGCCTGCGGATTGCCGCACCCAAGTCCCATGTTCGCTCCCTCCGGCACCGCGGTCACCTCCTCGGTGGAATATCCCAGCCGAAACGACATATCCGCTGCTGATGCGTTATTCGGTGTTCCGCAGCAGGATGAGGGGGAGCAACCGCAACCGGCCTGCCCTGATGCGGCGATTTTCCCATAGTTCTCCCGAACCATGCCGCGAATCTCGTCATGCTTTAGTTTGTCCATTTGATTCTCCTCTGTAAATGGTTTCTGTCATTTATTCATGTTACCGGGTATTGTCACTCCGTTCGGCAGTCTGATGCTGTCCACTACACGGCGGACATCGGCCAGGCATCAGCGGCCCTTGGGATTCTTGGCCGCGCACTGACAGGCTCCCGCCTTTTTCTCGGAGAGGATTCTCTCTAGAATCGTTGATCTGCCATGGGTAAGCACATTCTGGCGGATATCGGCGGCCGTATAATTGAAGCAGTAGCAGATTTGTTCTTCCATCATGGTTTTTCCTCTTCCGGAAGCCCTTGCGGCAGGGTCAGGATAAAAACGCGGATTTCGTCCCGCACCCGCCGGTAATGGACCAGGGCCTCTTCCTCGTTTGTTGCCTTGGCAGCCAGCTTCGGCGGGTCGTCGAACCCCCGGTGAATCTTTTTGTCGGGGAAAAAGGGACAGGTCTCGCGAGCATTGTCGCAGAGGGTGACAACGTAATCAAATTGCGATACCGGCAATTCGTCGATCACCTTGGATTTCTGTCCGGAAATATCCACCCCGACCTCGGCCATCACCTTGACCGCCAATGGATTTAGTCCGTGTTTTTCGATGCCGGCCGAGTATGCCTCGATGTTGTCGCCCTTCAAGTGGTGCGCCCAGCCTTCGGCCATCTGGCTGCGGCAGGAGTTGCCAATACAAAGAAAGAGGATTTTGATTTTGTCTTTCATTATTGTTTTTTCCTTTTATAGGTTCCATCATTACGCTTTAAGGATCGTGTTAAGCCAGTCAAGACCATGGCCGGCTCCTGGTTGCCAGGCAATCAGGGCCGTGCGAGTGGCGAGTCTGTCGCAGACTTCGTTGATGAACCGCACCTCGTGGGCCTTCCTTGAGACAAGTACGGGATCGGTCACCGGCAGCGGGAAAAAACTCTGGTTCACGACCCAGGCAAAGGGCCGGATGCCGGCGCGCGACAGGTTCTCCTGGAGGCGTACCGCCTCGTGCACCGGTGTCGCCTCGGGCAGGGTGATGATGATAGCCCTGGTGAAATCCGGGTCGCGGAGCCTTGGCAGAAGCTGGCGTACCGCCTCCGGCATATCGCTCATGGTGCGGGTCACTTCGCGGTGATAGGCCTCGGCCGCGTCAAGGAGCAACAGGGTATGACCGGTTGGCGCGGTATCGAGCACCACGAAGCCATCCGCGCCTTTATCCACTGTTCTCGCAAAGGCACGGAACACGGCAATCTCCTTGGTGCACGGCGAGCGCAGATCCTCTTCGAGAAGTCTGCGACCCTGTTCATCAAGGGCGCGTCCCGCCGTGGCCATGACCTCGGCGCTGTAGGCGGCGACCTCCTTCTCCGGATCGATGCGGCTGATGAAGAGGCCGTTCACCGCCTGGGCCAAGGAAAAATCAAGATGGGCCGCCGGGTCGGTGGTGGAGAGATGGACAGAATGACCGCGACGGGCGAGTTCCACGGCAATGGCCGAGGCGATGACGGTTTTGCCCACGCCGCCCTTGCCCATGGTCATGATGACCCCCTTGCCTTGCGCGGTCATCGCATCGACCAGTTGGCCGATACTGCAGGAAACAGTGTCGCAGCCGGCGATTTCCCCGCATTCAGGCTGTGGCTGAGGTTCCTCAGGCGTGAGCAACGCCCGCAGCTTGTCCACGCCGACAAGGCCAAAAGGCTGGAGAGCCACCGTGGTGAGCGGCAGGCGGGAAAGCCCCTCCGGCATGGAATCCATGGCCGCAGCGCCGCGCCCGGCAAGGGCGACGGCAACGGGATCCTCCGGCGTCGCGGCAGTGAACAGACCGTTGACCACGAGGCGCAGGTTGGAAACTCCCAGGGCGGTGAGTTCGCCCCTGGTCCGTTCCGCCTCCTTGAGCGAGGCCTGATCCGGTCGGCTCACCAGGATGATGGTTGTCTGTCTTGAATCGGCCAGGGCCATGAGGGTGGCCCGGTACAGGTCCTGCTGGGATTTAAGCCCGGCGAGCGGACCGAGACAGGAGGTGCCGCTCGTGTTGGTGTCGAGAAAGTCGGTCCAGGCGGAAGGCAGCTCCAAAAGGCGCAGGGTGTGGCCGGTGGGCGCGGTATCGAAAATGATATGGTCGAAGCCTGCGAATGCCGAAGGCTCGCCAAGGAGTTTCGCGAATTCGTCAAAGGCGGCGATCTCCACCGTGCAGGCACCGGAGAGTTGCTCTTCGATGCTGCGTAGCGAAGCTTCGGGGAGGATACCGCGGTATGGCGCCACCATCCTTTCCCGATACTCACGGGCCGCCTCCTCCGGGTCGATGTTTAAGGCCAGGAGACCTGAAACTCCGAGAACGGGCAAGGGTTGCGCCGAAAGCGCGACGCCCAGCACCTCATCAAGATTTGAGGCAGGATCGGTGCTGACCAACAGCACGCGCCGGCCGGCGTCGGCAAGCGTAATGGCCGCGGCGCAGGATAGCGAAGTCTTGCCAACGCCGCCTTTGCCGGTAAAGAAGAGGTTTCGGGTGGCATTCTGAAAGAGTTCCATATCCATTTTCCTTTAAGGAGATATCTTAACAAGAATCCGAGCCAGGCGAACTTGAAGGCACTTTCTTTAGGGAGGGGATCTCCCACAGAGGCTCGCCGGTCAGTTCTTTCTCGGTCAAAATAATGCCGGCAAAGGCGGCGAGCGTCTGCCGGTTCGGGTAGAAACCGCGACTTACCACCGTGCCGTCCACGATGATGAGGGGCAGACAGGCATTGCCCGCAGCCTCAAGTTCGGCCCGGACTGTCGGATTGGCTGCGAACTGGCCGAGCTGCTGGGCAAGGTTGCATCGTTCCACCAATACCCCTTTGCTTTTAAGCCAGTCGAGATCAGCCGCAAAGCGGACGAGCGTCGGATCAACGGAAGGACCGCAGATGCCGGTTGAACAGCACATCGGCGGATCAAATATTTCCATCTTTTTCATAATGTTTCTCCCTGTTATGGATTTAGGTATCCTCATCCCTATTCTTTATGACATGAACGGCCGGGCCATGAAATAAAGACCCAGGAAAACGATTACGCCCCCGGAGGCCCAGCGGAACCAGAAGCTCGCCGCCTGCATGGATCGTGAGATCATAAGCCTCTGGACAAGCGTGGTCGAGCTGCCGGCCAGGGCAATGGGCAGGCAGTGCCCCAGCGCGAAGATCAGGAGGAGCACGATGCCCGTCGCCACTTGCTTCTGGGTGGTGATGAGCGCCAGGATGGGGGCGATAAAGCCGAAGGTGCAGGAGCCGGAAAGAATGCCGTAGGCAAGGCCGAGGACAAAGGCCCCGAGGACGCCTTTCCTCCGGATTTTCAGCAAGCCGCCTCCCGGCATCCGGCAGGTCGCGACCCCGAGCATGCCAAGGCCGAACCAGACCAGCAGAATACCCACGGCCACCGACCACCACGGGCCGACATCCCCCAGCATCCTGCCGAGCCCGATACAGACGAGGCCGACAAGGGTGATGGAAAGAAACAACCCGGCAGTGTACAGCAGGGCATAGCCTACGGCCTCCCAACCGTTGATTATCTTGTCCTGTCCGGCCACATAACCGACGATCAGCGGGATGGAGGCGAGATGACAGGGGCTGAAAAGGACGCTCACCATGCCCCATAGCAAACAACCGATTGCCGCGAGGGTAAAACCGCCGGTGATCCAGGAATTGATGGTTAAAAAAAGATCGTCAAGCATGGGTGTTTCCCCGCAAGTAATTTATCGTGAAAATAGAATTCAGAATTCAGAATTCAGGAGTCAGGAGTCAGGAGTCAGAATTCGCCCTGAACAT